>JBGSNJ010000031.1:0-2544 GCA_041739715.1 Aestuariivirga sp. | reverse complement strand
GCTCGCCGCGCGGATAGCCGAAGGTGGAGTAGGAAAGCAGCGCCACCCGCGGCTCGTAGCCGAAGCGCCGGGCGACACCCGCGGCCTCCTGCGCGATGTCGGCCAGTTCCTCGGCCGAGGGCAGCTCGTGAATGGAGGTATCGGCGATGAACACGGTGCGGCCGCGGACCATCGCCATGGAGACGCCGATGGGGCGGTGTCCGGGACGATGGTCGATGGCGCGCCGGACATTGTCGAGCGCGACCGAGAAATTGCGCGTCAGGCCGGTGACCAGCGCATCGGCATCGCCCAGCGCCACCATGCAGGCGGCGAAGATGTTGCGGTCCTGGTTGGCCATGCGCTGGCAGTCGCGGAACAGGAAGCCGTTCCGCTGCAGGCGTTCGTAGAGATAGTTGGCGTAGTCGACATTGCGCTCCGAGATGCGGGCGTTGAGGACATCGACGTTCTCGTGCAGTTCGAGCCCGCTGACGGCCAGCGTCTTCTCGATCTCGCTCTCGCGTCCGATGAGAATGGCCCGGCCAAGTCCCGCGGCGGCATAGCTGTTGGCGGCGCGGATCATGCGGTCTTCCTCGCCCTCGGTAAAGACCACCCGCTTGGGCGAAATGCGAACCTTCTCGAAGACGGCCTGGATGGTGCGTGCGATAGGGTCGAGCCGCGCCGAAAGCTCCGCCACATAGGCATCGAGATCGGCGATATGGCGCCGTGCGACGCCGCTGTCCATCGCGGCCTTTGCCACGGCGACCGGCACGGTCGAGATGAGGCGCGGATCGAAGGGCACGGGGATGAGATAGTCCCGCCCGAAGCTGAGCCGCGAGCCTTGATAGGCGGCGGCCACCTCGTCCGGCACGTCCTCGCGCGCCAGGTTGGCCAGGGCCTGGGCCGCAGCGATCTTCATCTCTTCATTGATGGTGCGGGCCCGCACGTCGAGCGCGCCGCGGAAGATGTAGGGAAAGCCAAGGACGTTGTTGACCTGGTTGGGATAGTCGGAGCGTCCCGTCGCCATGATGGCGTCCGAGCGGACCTTGGCCACTTCCTCCGGGGTGATCTCGGGATCGGGATTGGCCATGGCGAAGATGATGGGATTGGGCGCCATGCTACTGACCATTGCGGGGGTCAAAGCGCCGGCGATCGAGAGGCCGAAGAAGACATCGGCGCCCTCCAGGGCCTCGGCCAGGGTCCGCGCCTTGGTGGCGACCGCATGCGCGGACTTCCACTGATTCATGCCGTCGCTGCGGCCCTTGTAGACCACGCCCTTGGAGTCGGCGAGGATGACGTTCTCGTTGGGCACGCCCAGCGACTTGATGAGCTCGACGCAGGCGATGGCGGCGGCACCGGCGCCGTTGCAGACCAGCTTGAAGGACTTGAGGTCCCGCCCGGTCAGATGCAATGCATTGATCAGCCCCGCGGTGGCGATGATGGCCGTGCCATGCTGGTCGTCATGGAAGACGGGAATATCCATGAGTTCGCGCAGCCGCTGCTCGATGATGAAGCAATCGGGCGCCTTGATGTCCTCCAGATTGATGCCGCCGAAGGACGGTCCCAGATAGCGCACCGCACCGACGAACTGGTCGACGTCCCGGGTATCGACCTCAAGGTCGATCGAATCGACGTCGGCGAAGCGCTTGAAGAGCACCGCCTTGCCTTCCATCACCGGCTTGGAGGCCAGCGCGCCAAGGTCGCCAAGACCCAGGATGGCCGTGCCGTTGGAAATGACGGCCACCAGGTTTCCCTTGGCGGTGTAGTCATAGGCAGTGGCGGGATCCTCCGCGATCTTGCGGACTGGTACGGCAACGCCAGGGCTATAGGCCAGCGACAGGTCGCGCTGGGTGGCCATCGGTTTTGTGGGCGTGATTTCCAGTTTGCCAGGCTTGCCCTGCTGGTGGAACTGCAGCGCCTCTTCGTCGGTGATCGTGGGGCGCCGGCCCGGCCTCTTCTCGGTACTCATGGATGACAGACCCCAAAGCGATGCAATGGCGCGAGACTAGGGCGGCGGCACCGCATTCTCAAGCCTCGTATCGGCAAGCGCCTTGTGAGTTTTGCCGATTTTCCTGCTAATGGAGGCTGATGAACGACGGGCCCGCCACCGAGGCCAGTCCGGATGGTGCCGCCGACCAGCGCGCCACGCCGGTCATGGCGCAGTACCTGGAGATCAAGACTGCCAATCCCGGCAGCCTGCTCTTCTATCGCATGGGCGATTTCTACGAGCTCTTCTTCCAGGATGCCGAGATTGCCGCGCGTGACCTGGGCATCGCGCTCACCAAGCGCGGCCGCCACCAGGGTGCCGACATTCCCATGTGCGGCGTCCCGGTGCATGCGGCGGAAGGTTACCTGCAGCGGCTGATCCGCATCGGCCACCGGGTGGCCGTCTGCGAACAGCTGGAGGATCCGGCCGAAGCTCGCAAGCGCGGGTCGAAATCCGTCGTGAAGCGCGATGTCGTGCGTCTCGTCACGCCCGGCACGATCACCGAAGACAAGCTCCTCTCGCCCTTCGAATCCAATTACCTGATGGCGCTTGCACGCATTCGTGGCGGCTCCGCCCCGCAG
>JBGSNJ010000553.1:0-25830 GCA_041739715.1 Aestuariivirga sp. | reverse complement strand
GCTTTCAAACTCCATTGCCAGCGCGCGCTGCGCGTGGGGCGTCAGCGCAAAGACCATGACGCCCGACGTGTCGCGGTCCAGCCGGTGCACCAGCAGGGGCCGCTCGCCCAGTTCGACGCCCAGCCCCATGAGGATGCCGTCCAGATGGTGATGCGTCTTGCTGCCGCCCTGCACCGCAAAGCCCGATGGCTTGTTCAGCACGAAGATGTCGCGGTCCTCGTGCAGCACCATCGAATCGAACAAGCGGCGCTCCTGCGGGGTGAGCGGCTTCACGTCCGCCTTGGGCGTGTCGGCGGGGCGCTTGTCGAAGGCCAGCGGGGGAACCCTGATCTCCTGCTCGGCCTCCAGCCTGGTGCTGGTCTTGGCGCGGGCACCCGCCACCCGCACCTGGCCGGTGCGCGTGAGCTTGTTCAGGTAGGCAAAGGTCACCTGCGGGAAATGCACCTTGAACCAGCGGTCAAGACGCATCCCGGCTTCCTCGGCCGATACGACGTGGCGTTTCACTTCAGTCATTGTGCGAGCGCACGTACCAGATGGAGGCCCGCGAATACAGCCACAAGGGAGAACAGCACCGAACCCGCCGCATAGGCGCCGGCCGACAGATAGGCCTTGCGCTCTACCAGCAGCGCGAAATCAAGCGAGAAGGCCGAGAAGGTCGTGAAGCCGCCGAGGATGCCGGTGGTCAGGAAGGCGCGCGTGTCATTGGAGACATTCAGCTTCAGCGCCATCAGTTCAATCAGCATGCCCATGGCGAAGCAGCCGATGATGTTCACTGCCAGCGTATGCCATGGAAACGCCGTGCCCAGTATGCGCCCTGACCACACATTGACCCCATAGCGCGCCGCCGAACCGAGGGCGCCTCCCAGGGCCACCCACAGCACAGCCGGCATCAGAGCCAGCCCTTCTGCTTGAAATAGAGGAAGGGCAGAATCGCCGAAAGCACCATGAGGCCCAGCGCGAAGGGATAGCCATAGGTCCATTCGAGTTCGGGCATCACCTTGTAGTTCATGCCGTAGATCGATGCCACGAGGGTTGGCGGCAGGAAGACGACGGCGGCCACCGAGAATATCTTGATGATGCCGTTCTGCTCGATGGAAATGAGGCCCAGCACCGCGTCGAGGAGGAAGCTGATCTTGCCCGAGAGGAACGTGGCGTGGTCGGTCAAGGAAACGATGTCGCGCTGCAGGATCTTGATGCGCGCGCGGTTCTCCTTCATCGCCTTGCTCTCGCGCATCTGGTCGATGATGGCCTGCATGAAGGCGACGACGCGGCCGATGGAGACGAGGCTCTCGCGCATCTTGGAGACGAAGTCGCCCTCCTCGCCGATGTTCTCGATCAGCTCCTGCAGGTTGACCGTCTTGCGTGGCCCGGTCTTGTGGGTGCCGCTCAGGCTCCGCCTGGTGCGGAAGGTTTTCTTCGATGTCTCGTCGACGATCTGCGCGGCGCGTTCGAGATGATCGGCGGCCCGGTCAACCACTGCTTCAAGCAGCGAGATCAAAATGCCCCAGCCCGTCATGGCGGTCGATTGCGGTTTCATCGCCCGCTTGACATAGGCCGGAAACGCCTGCGGATGATGATACCTGATTGTTATCAGGATGTTGTCCTTGATGATGAAGGTAACGGGCGAGGATTCGGGCTGGTCGTTGTCACCGCGCCTGATGAGGTTCGCCGTCATGAACGCCGCGCCATCATCCTGGTAGAGACGGCTCGAAGCCTCGATCTCGGCCAATTCCTCACGTGTCGGGATGTCGATGCCAAGCGCCGCTTCGACGGCCGCTTCTTCTTCTGCCGAGGGTTCCACCAGATCGAGCCACACTGACTCAGGCGGCACGCCGGGGGCCGCAGGGTTGGCAGATTCCGTCAGGCAGCCATTGGCCGTTCCGTAGGCGGTGAGCATGTGAGAACTCTGAAGCGATTGCCGAGGTTGGCATTCTCCGTAACCCTCATCCGGGGCATTGGCAAGGCACGGCCATTGCCGCGTCCCGATTGTCTTCTGGAGCCGCATTTTCGGTTGAGAGGCGTACGGAGGTATGGAATTGTTTGCAGAATTTCACATTTCCTCCGGACCACGAGGCCACTAATGAGCTTCAACCTGTCGCGCCGTGCCTTCTTCCTCTCCGCAGTCAGCACGCTCGCCCTTCCGCAGATTGTTCTTGCGGCCGATCCAGCCGATGCCATTTATTCGGGCGGCCCCATCCTGACCATGGATGACGCCAATCCGCGCGTCGACGCCGTAGCGGTCAAGGGTGGCCGCATTGTTGCGGCAGGCCCATCAGCTGATGTGATGGCTTTCAAGGGGCCCGCAACAACCATGGTCGACCTCGGTGGCCGCACGATGCTTCCAGGCTTCATCGATCCCCACGGCCACATGATGATGGGCGGAATGCAGGCGATGAGCGCCAACATGCTTCCACCGCCCGATGGACCGAACGGCGACATCCCGACCCTTCTGAAGACCCTGGCGGATTGGTTCGAAGAGAAGAAGACCATCGCGACGGGTGCAAACCTCATCCTCGGCTTCGGATACGACGATTCGCAGCTAGCAGAACTGAGACCGCCGACCAAAGAAGAACTCGACACGGTGTCGAAGGACATTCCCGTCCTGATCATTCACCAATCCAGCCATCTTGCCGCGATGAATTCCAGGGCTCTCGACATCATCGGCTACTCGAAGGACACTCCCGATCCGCAAGGCGGCGTGATCCGCCGCAAAGAGGGCAGTCAGGAGCCGAATGGAGTGGTGGAAGAGGTCGCCTTCTTCGCAGTCATTCCGAAACTACTCGGGAATGTCGGTCCAGCCGGCCTGAAGGCGCTCGCTGCTGCCGGCGCAGAACTGTGGGCCTCCTTCGGTTACACGACAGCACAGGAAGGCCGTGCCCTCCCTGGCACGACCATGGTCCTCAAGTCTGTGGCCGACGAAGGCGGCTTCAAGATCGACGTGGTGGCCTATCCCGATGTGCTGGTTGACCGCGACTTCATCAAGCAGATGACATTGCCCACCTATTCCAACCGTTTCCGCGTGGGCGGCGCCAAGCTCACGATTGACGGTTCGCCGCAGGGATTCACGGCGTGGCGAGACCGTCCCTATTATGCTCCCATAGGCAACTATCCGCCGGGATATTCCGGTTATGCGGCGGCGACACCGCAGCAAGTCATGGAGGCGATCGAGTGGGCTTATGCCAATGGCCTTCAGATCATCACGCATTCGAACGGCGAAGCCTCGCATGACCTGATGATCGCAGCCGTCCGCGAGGCGCAGAAAAAGCATGGCAAGCCCGACCTCCGCCTGGTCCTCATCCATGGCCAGTTCCAGCGGGAGGACCAGGTCGACTCCTTCGTCGAGCTCGGTGTTTTCCCGTCGCTGTTCCCCATGCACACCTTCTATTGGGGCGACTGGCACCGTGACCATACGGTGGGGCCTGTGGCGGGTGACAACATCTCGCCCACAGGCTGGTACCGCCAACGAGGATCAATGTTCTCGACCCACACCGATGCGCCGGTTGCCTACCCCGATACGATGCGCGCGCTCGATGCCACCGTGACCCGGCGGACGCGATCGGGCGACATCCTTGGACCCAACCAGCGGGTGGACGTGATGACCGCCCTCAAGGCCATGACGATCTGGCCGGCCTGGCAGCATTTCGAGGACAAGGACAAGGGGTCGATCGAAGTGGGCAAACTCGCCGATTTCGTCGTGCTGACTGACGATCCGACAGCGGTCGATCCGGAGACGATCGAGCAGATCAAGGTGGCGGAGACGATCAAAGAGGGCGTGACCGTCTATTCCGCGCCACCCGAGAAACTGAAGAAGGCCGATGCCGAGCGCACGCGGGAACATCCCTTCTCGACATTCCTCACCGCAATGGCCAACGAACGCGACTTCCGGAACCTGCCCGAAAACCGGCAGACGCCCTTGAACCGGAAGATCATGGCCAGTGGACCGCATAACCGAGGCTGTGTCAGCGCCGTCTTGGCCGATCTCACGGAAGCGATGGTGAACGGCTCCCGGAGCTGAACAGAACAGCCGTGGGCTCATCGGCACAAAGCTGCGGTTCTTTGGCTGAACTCCCCTATCTCCATGGGGGCTTTCGGCTGAGCGCATGCCCAGCCCATCTCTTCTCGAGCCGGCGTCCCTATTGCCAGTCGAGCACCACCTTGCCGCAGCTTCCCTGCTTCATCAGCGCGAAGCCTTGGGCGTAATCATCCGCCTTCATGCGGTGGGTGATGACCTTCCGCACGTCGAGGCCCGACTGCAGCATGGCGATCATCTTGTACCAGGTCTCGAACATCTCGCGGCCATAGATGCCCTTGATGGTGAGGGCCTTGAAGATCACGCGGTTCCAGTCGACGGTGGTCGGACCGGATGGAATGCCAAGCATGGCGATCTTGCCGCCCATGATCATGTGATCGACCATCTGGTCGAAGGCCTTCGGCGCGCCGGACATTTCAAGCCCGATGTCGAAGCCCTCGCGCATGCCGATCTTCTGCATCACCGACTTAAGGTCTTCGCGCGACACGTTCACCGTCACAGCATCCGCCACCTGGTTGCAAAGATCGAGGCGGTAATCGTTGACGTCCGTCACCACGATGTGACGCGCACCCACATGGCGACACACGGCGGCGGCCATGATGCCGATGGGGCCAGCCCCGGTGATGAGCACGTCCTCGCCCACGAGGTCGAAGGAGAGAGCCGTGTGAACGGCATTGCCGAGCGGATCGAGGATGGCGCCGATCTCATCGTCCACCTCGGGCGGCAAGTGGATGGCGTTGAAGGCCGGTATCCTCAGGTATTCCGCGAAGGCACCGGGCACGTTGACGCCCACGCCCTTCGTTTCAGGATCAAGATGGAAGTGCCCTGCCCGCGCCATGCGGCTCTTCATGCCGATCAGGTGCCCCTCGCCCGATACGCGGTCGCCCACCCTCACGGTGCGGACGTGGCTGCCCACTTCGGTGACGATGCCGGCGAACTCGTGGCCCACCACCATCGGCACGGGGATGGTCTTCTGCGCCCACTCGTCCCACTTCCAGATGTGGAGATCGGTACCGCAGATGCCGGTCTTGGCGACCTTGATCAGGATATCATCGGGCCCCACCTCCGGCACCGGCTCGTCACGCATCGCGAGGCCTTCCGCCTTCTCCGCCTTCACCAGTGCCCGCATGGGAATCTCCTCCGTTTGCGGTTTGATACACCTATTCGGCGGCGATTTTCAGGGGTTCGACAGGTGAAAATCCATCACTTCTCGCGATGGCCCAGGCGGACGCGAAAACCGGCCCGCCGCCGCCCGTGAGCAGTTCGCCCGGTTTCAGCAGATGATACTGCTCGGCAAAGGTGATGATGCGCCCGTCATGGGCACGGCGCATGAAATGATGCGGCTGCAACTCGCGCGGATGGGTGAGGCCGGCGGCCGCGACGAGTTCGGCCAGCGCCTTCACCGTCTCACGATGGAAACTTGCAACACGCTCCGCCTTGCCGGGGACGACAAGCGCGCGCTGGCGCATGTGGTCCTGGGTGGCGACACCCGTGGGGCACTTGCCCGTGTGGCACTGCTGGGCCTGAATGCAGCCGACCGCGAACATGAAGCCGCGCGCCGCATTGCACCAGTCGGCACCCAGGGCCATCACACGCGCAATGTCGAAGGCCGACGTGATCTTGCCGGAACAGCCGATCCGCACGCCGTCCCGCAAGTTGGCTCCGACCAGTGCGGAATGCACGAAGGCGAGGCCGTCTCGAAGCGGCATGCCGATATGGTCCATGAACTCGAGAGGGGCAGCGCCCGTACCGCCCTCCTTGCCATCGACCACGATGAAATCGGGAGACACTCCCGTTTCCAGCATCGCCTTGACGATGCCCAGGAACTCCCAGGGGTGGCCGACGCAAAGTTTGAATCCCACGGGCTTGCCGCCCGAGAGGTCACGCAGCCTGCCGATGAAGCGGATCAGCTGGAGGGGCGTTGAAAATGCCGCGTGTGCTGCCGGGGATATGCAGTCGCGACCTTCTTCCACACCGCGGATTCCGGCGATTTCCGCAGTCACCTTGGCGGCAGGCAGAACCCCGCCGTGGCCTGGCTTGGCGCCCTGCGACAGCTTGATCTCGATCATCTTCACTTGTGGGTCGGCGGCGGTGACTGCGAATTTCTCCTCGGAGAATCCGCCATCGGGCGCGCGGCAGCCGAAGTAGCCAGACCCAATTTCCCAGATGATGTCGCCGCCGCCTTCGCGGTGATAGGGGCTGATAGAGCCTTCGCCGGTGTCGTGGGCAAAGCCGCCAAGGCGGGCACCGGTGTTCAGTGCACGGATGGCATTGGCGGAAAGCGCGCCATAGCTCATGGCGGAAATGTTGAAGATCGATGCCGAATAGGGCTGGCGGCAATCCGGGCCGCCGATGGTCACGCGGAAGTCATCGGACGCGACAGGCTTCGGCGCCATCGAGTGATGCAGCCATTCGTACTGGCTCTCATAGACATCGTACTGGGTGCCGAAGGGCCGCTTGTCGAGCGCCTTCTTCGCGCGCTGGTAGACGATGGCGCGCTTGTCGCGCGGAAACGGCATGCCGCTCTTCTCGTCCTCGAAGAAGTACTGGCGCATTTCTGGTCGGATGGTTTCAAGCAGGAAACGCAGATGCGCGAGGATCGGGTAATTCCGCAGGACCGCGTGTTTCGTCTGCACCAGATCGCGGAAACCCAGAACCGACAGTGCAGCAGACAATACCAGCGGCGGCGCGATCCAGAGGTGCCAGGCGGGATAATGTGCGAGGAGGACGGCAAAGACGACGCTGGAGAGAATGGCGAAGGTCAGCCCCATGTAACGCGGCATGAACGGCAGCAAGAGTGTCCGCAAAATCGATTCCTCCGGAACGTCAGTTAGCGCTCCGGAACTTGCGTCAACCGTGTAACAAAGTAATTACACGATCCCGAGATCGCGCCCGACCGCCGTAAAGGCCGCGATGGCCGCATCGACATCGGCACTCGAATGCGCCGCCGACATCTGCGTGCGGATGCGGGCCTTGCCCTTGGGGACCACGGGGAAAAAGAACCCGGTCACGTAGATGCCCTTCTCGTAGAGCCGTGCCGCCATGTCCTGCGCCAGCTTCGCTTCGCCCAGCATCACGGGGATGATGGGGTGCTCGCCTTCGAGCAGAGTGAAACCCGCCTTCGCCATGCCGGAGCGGAAGCGATGCGCATTGTCGAACAGGCGGGCGCGGAGGTCGTCGCCCTGCTCCGCCATGTCGATGGCCTTGAGGCTTGCGGCCACGATGGGCGGCGGAAGGGCGTTCGAGAACAGGTATGGCCGCGCGCGCTGCCGCATGAGGTCGACGATGGGCTTCGAGGCGGCGATGTAACCGCCCGCCGAGCCGCTCAGGGCCTTACCTAGCGTGCCCGTCAGAATATCGACCTTGACGCCGGCGCGATGCGGCGTGCCGCGTCCTTGTGGGCCGATGAAGCCGGTGGCGTGGCAGTCGTCCACCATGATCAAGGCATCATGGCGATCAGCCAATGCGCGGATCTCGCCCAGCTTGGCGAAGTAACCATCCATCGAGAATACGCCATCGGTGACGATGACGATGCGGCGGGCACCGCCTTCGCGTGCCGCCTTCAGCTGTGTTTCAAGATCGTTCATGTCGCCATTGGCGAAACGGAATCGCTTTGCCTTTGAGAGCCTGATGCCGTCGATGATAGAGGCGTGGTTCAGGGCATCGGAAAGAATGGCGTCCTGTTCGCCGAAGAGCGGCTCGAAGACCGCGCCGTTGGCATCGAAGCAGGCGGCGAACAGGATCGAATCATCCATGCCGAGATAATCCGCAATGCGGCGCTCAAGTACGAGATGGAGGTCAGACGTGCCGCAGATAAAGCGGACGGAAGCCATGCCAAGGCCGTGCGTATCAAGCGCTTCCTTGGCCACCGCGATCAGTGCGGGATGATCGGCGAGGCCCAGGTAGTTGTTGGCGCAGAAGTTCAGGACCTCGCGTCCACCGGAGACGGCGATGTGGGATGACTGGTGTCCCAGGATCGGGCGCTCGGTCTTCCACAGGGATTGTGCGCGGATGGAGTCGAGTTCGGCTGAGATGTCAGAAAGAGTGCTCATGGGCTGCATCCTACCCCGTGTCGCGGACAAGCTAAAGCGTCGAAGTCCCTCACCTGACCACGACGCGCGCGCCGACAGGCACGCTGCCAAAGAGCTCGAAGACATCCTCGTTCAGCATCCGGATGCAGCCTGACGAAGCTGCCTTGCCGATCGACCATGGCTCGTTGGTGCCATGGATGCGGTAAAGTGTGTCGCGGCCGCCCTGATAGAGATAGAGCGCCCGCGCGCCCAAGGGGTTTTCTGGCCCCCCTTTCACCTGCACTGGAAGTTTCGGATTGCGCCGCCGCATGTTGGCGGTGGGTGTCCAGGTCGGCCACTTCGCCTTGCGCCCGATGAGTGCCTGGCCTTTCCACGCAGCGCCCTCGCGGCCGACAGCGATGCCGAAGCGGATCGCCCGGCGCGGGCCGTTGATATAGTATAGGAACCGGTTGGCGGCATCGACCACCAGCGTTCCCGGTGACTCAGCTCCCTCGAAACGAACGTCCTGCCGCCTGAAGGCCTGAGGAATCTTCCGGATGTTCACGATGTCGATGTTGAAGGGCGTGTCCGGAATGACTCCGACGGACCATTCCGATTCCCGCGTGTCCTTTGCGCTGTGGGCGGGCGTTGCGAGAACCAGAATGGCTGAGGAGAGAATGAACTTGCGGCGGGAAATGATCATGCGACGGCTCATAGCCTGCATGACCAGTGATTTGAAGGGCGGTGCGCATCATGCTAGAGCCCGCCTCATGACAAAACCCGTTCACATCATTGGTGCCGGCATGGCTGGCTCCGAAGCGGCATGGCAGGCGGCCAGCGCCGGCATCCCCGTCGTCCTTCATGAAATGCGGCCCCATGTGGGCACAGACGCGCACAAGACGGGAGGCTTTGCGGAACTCGTCTGTTCCAATTCCTTCCGCTCCGATGATGCCGAGCAGAATGCCGTGGGCCTGCTCCACTGGGAAATGCGGCACGCCGGCTCGCTCATCATGGCAACGGCGGACCGCCATCAGGTCCCGGCCGGTGGCGCGCTCGCCGTCGACCGCGATGCCTTTTCCGAGGATGTGACGGCAACCCTGAAACGCCATCCGTTGGTCAGCGTGGAAGAAGGCGAGATCACAGGCCTGCCGCCTGCGGACTGGGACAATGTGATCATCGCCACCGGGCCGCTCACATCCCCCGCGCTCGCCTCCGCCATCTGCTCTCTCACGGGCGAGGAGTCGCTTGCCTTTTTCGACGCCATCGCGCCCATCATTCATCGCGAGACCATCGACATGGACGTGGCATGGTTCCAGTCGCGCTACGACAAGGTCGGCCCCGGTGGCACCGGCAAGGACTACATCAACTGCCCGATGAACCGCGAGCAATACGAGCGTTTCGTGCAGATGCTGCTCGATGGCGAGAAGACCGATTTCAAGGAATGGGAGAAGTCGACACCGTATTTCAGCGGCTGCCTGCCCATCGAGGTGATGGCGGAGAGCGGCGTCGAGACGTTGCGCCACGGCCCGATGAAGCCACGCGGGCTGACCAATGCCCACAAGCCCGACGAGAAGGCCTATGCCGTCGTACAGCTTCGGCAGGATAACAAGCTGGGCACGCTCTACAACATGGTCGGCTTCCAGACGAAGCTGAAATATGCCGACCAGGTGGCCGTGTTCCGCACCATTGCGGGGCTTGAGAAGGCCGAGTTTGCACGGCTGGGCGGACTTCACCGCAACACCTTCCTCAACAGTCCGCGTGTGCTGGACGGCAATCTGCGGCTCAAGGCCGATCCGCGCATCCGCTTTGCCGGACAGGTGACGGGCGTCGAGGGTTATGTCGAGAGTGCCGCGATGGGCCTGATGGCGGGCCGGATGGCGGCGGCACAGGCGCGGGGAGAAGGCTTCACGGCCCCTCCTCCGACCACAGCGCATGGCGCTCTCATCAACCACATCACCGGCGGCCACATCGAGACGACGGATGCAAAGGGTTCATCCTTCCAGCCGATGAATGTCAACTTCGGTCTCTTCCCGCCCATTGAAAAGATGAAAATGAAGGATGGCAAGCGGCTGAAGCACACGGAGCAGGCCGTGGAGCGCAAGCGCGCCTACACGATGCGGGCCAGGGCCGATTTCGAGGCGTGGTTTGGCGGTGTCAGGGCCGAGGCTGCGGAATAGCTAGAAGTTCTCGCGCCGGGCATGCCACCACATGCTCAACTGGCGGCGGACGGGCGACACGGCGAGCGGCGCGCCGGGCGCGTTTTCGATGCGCTTGAGATAGGCTTCCGTCAGGCTGACCGGCAGGAAGGCAGGAAGCACGGCCTTGGGAATTGCGGGCAGGAGTGCGCGCGCCTCTGACAAGCGCTTCCGCGCATGGGCGATTGCGGCGGGCACGCTCAGTCCGTCGGGCAGGAACGGCCCACGCCGCGCGGGATCGGCGAGGATAAGCGTCAGGCCATGTGCAACGCCGGCGAGACCCGCCGCCTCACCTACTGCTGCTGCATTATTCCGGTCGATGATCATTGCCGCCATCTGGATCAGCCGCGAGGACGTCTCGCCGAGATAGGCTTCGAGTTCGGTCATCCCGCGCATGGGATCGTGAAAGAGATCGAACTCGTGCGCGGTGACCCGATCAACCAAAGCCTGCCTCGGCAATCCGCCCGCAACGATGGCCTTCGCCAATTCTTCCGCCACCGGATGGCCTCCGCCCGTTCCCCCGTCGAAAAGAGAGTCGAGCGTGTCGCACCACCATTGCAGGCGGATCAATCCGATCTGCGGTTCCGATACGATATCGCGGATACGGTTGATCTCCACATTGAAGGCGTAGAGCGCCAGAAGATGTGGGCGGGCCGCGTCAGGCGCGAAGAGCGTGGACAGGAAGCGGTCGCGATCGTGGCGGCGCACCAGTTCCAGGCATTCCTCGGCGGCATCGCTCATGCCGCATGGTCCACCGCGATGAGGGCGGCGGCGACCCTGCGTTTTTCGGCGAACAGCACATTGAAGGTCGAGACGGCGCTGCCCGTCGCCATCGGGTCGAACATCAGGCCGGCCGCGGTCAATGCATCACGCACCGGCTTCGGCGGCCTTGCCATATCGCGGCCCATGCCGATTAGCAGCAGGTCCATCGCATTTCGCTCGGCCAGCACCATGCCGAAGTCATCGGCCGTCAGGGCGGCAGGATCGACGTTCCACGCATAGATGCCGGACGGAAGGACAAGGATCGACCCCCGGTGCGACATCTGCGCGAAGCTGAACCCGCCCGCGCCATAGCCATCGATCGGCGCGCGGCCCGGGTAGTGCGCCGTCACGGTCTGGCGGCAGCCGCCACGGCTTTCGCCTCAGCCGTCTTCTGCGCGTCGCGCGGCGTGCCCATGAGCAGCAGCAAGGGTGCCGCGATGAAGAACGAGGAATAGGTGCCGACCAGCACGCCCCAGATCATCGTGAAGGTAAACCCGGCAATCACTTCGCCGCCCCAGATATAGAGCGCGCTGAGTGCCAGCAGCACGGAGACGGAGGTCATCAGAGTGCGCGGCAAGACCGAGTTAATCGAGAAATCGAGCAGGTCCGCGAAAGGCATCGACTTGTACTTGCGCAGAAATTCACGGATGCGGTCGAAGATGACGACGGTATCGTTGAGTGAGTAGCCGATGATGGTGAGAATGGCGGCGATGATCGAGAGATTGAACTCCAGACCCAGAAGACAGAAGAGACCGATCGTCAGGATCACGTCATGCATCAGCGAGGCGATGGCAGCGATGGCGAACTGCCACTCGAACCGGAACCAGACATAGATCAGCACCAGAACCATCGCAACAACCACGGCCAGGATGCCCTGCTGGGTCAGTTCGCCCGAAACCTTCGGACCGACGACATCGACGCTGCGGTACTCGACACCAGGCCCAAGCGCAGCCTTGATCTTGTTGACCGCCGCCTGCTGCGCCTCGTCGCCACCTTCCTGCGTTCCGATGCGGATCAGCACATCATTGGGTGAACCAAACTCCTGCAGTTCGGCGGAACCGAGTTCCAGACCGTTGATCGTGGAGCGCAAGGCATCAAGGTCGGCGGGCTGCTCGGTGCGGATGGTGATGACCGTTCCACCCTTGAAGTCCACACCCAGGTTGAGGCCGACGAAAGCCAGGAGAAGGATCGAGGCGGCGCACAGGATACCGGACACGAAGAAGCCGAAACGGCTGAACTTCATGAACGGAATCTTGGTGTCGTCGGGAATGAAGCGAATGGGTTTCATGGGGTTCCTCCGCTCTCAGAGCGGAACCTCCTTGGGACGCTTCCACTTTACCCAGACCGCCACGATGAGCTGGGTGAGCGTGAAGGCCGTGAACATTGTGGTGATGATGCCAATGAAGAGCGTCACAGCGAAACCACGGATGGGACCGGAGCCCACGCCGAACAGCGCCAAGGCGGCGACGAGGGTGGTGAGGTTGGCGTCCCAAATGGTGCCCAGCGCCGCCTTGAAGCCCGTCTCGATCGCGTTCAGGGCCGTGCGGCCGTTGCGCCACTCCTCGCGGATGCGCTCGTAGATCAGCACGTTCGAGTCGACCGCCATGCCCATGGTGAGGACGATACCCGCGATGCCGGGCAAGGTGAGCGTGAAGCCGAAGAAGGACATCAGCGCGATGAGGGCAAGGAGGTTTGCCAGAAGTGCGATGTTGGCGAAGATTCCGAAGAGCCCGTAGGACACGATCATGAACACCAGAACCAGCACAAGGCCGATCAGCGAGGCAAAGAGGCCCGCACGAATAGAATCGGAGCCAAGGCTCGGACCGACGGTGCGCTCCTCCACGATGGTGAGTTTCGCGGGCAGCGCGCCGGAGCGCAGCACGATGGCGAGGTCGTTCGATTCCTGAACGGTGAAGTTTCCGGATATCTGGCCCGAGCCGCCAAGGATCGGTTCGTTGATGCGGGGATAGCTCACCACCTCGTCGTCGAGGATGATCGCGAAAGGCTTGCCGACGTTGTCACGCGTGAGCCTTCCGAAGCGTTCGGCGCCCTTGGCGTTGAAACGGAATGACACGACAGGCTGGTTCGACTGGTCGAAGGCGCCGCGGGCATCGACGAGGTCTGCGCCGTCGACGGTTGCGCGGGTCGACGTCTGGACCCAGAGCTGCTGGCCAGGTTCGTCCTTCAAGGGGAAGGATGCACACTCGGGTGGCGGGTTCTGGCCCTGCCCCGTGGGTTGCGCTTCGCAAATCAGCTGGAACGTGAGTTTGGCCGTGCGGCCGATCACGCTCTTGACCTGATCCGGATTCTGCACGCCGGGCAACTGGACGACGATGCGGTCCTTGCCCTGCTGCTGGATGACGGGTTCGGATGTTCCGAGGGCGTTGACGCGGCTTTCGACGATCTTGAGCGACTGGTTGATGGCCTGTGCGATCTTCGCGTCGACGCCCAGTTCGTTGAAGGCAAAGGTGAGCTGCTGGTCCTGCGATGTCAGATCGAAAAGACTGGAACTCTGGCCGCTGCCGAAGAGGCCCGTATCCAGCGGCTGCAGCAGCTTCCGCAGTTCAGTGTTGGCGCGCTCGACGTCCTCGGGCTTGGTGATGCGGACGCGGACGCCATTGTCGAACCGGTTGAGCCCGCTGTAGCCGATCTTGGTTTCGCGCAAGGTTCCCCGGATGTCGCTGGACAGCTGCTGCGTCAGGCGGCTCCTGAGATCGACGCGGTCGACCTCGAGCAGCACGTTCGATCCGCCCTGCAAGTCGAGCCCGAGTGTCACGGGCTTGAGATTATAGGGCTTAAGGGCCTGTTGCAGATCTGGCGGCAGCACATTGGGCAGCGCCATGATGAGAGCCACCAGAAGGGCGCCCAGAATGGCGAGTACCCTCCATCGGGAGAAGTTGAGCATGGATTACTTGCTCTCGGTCTTGAGGGGCTCGCCCTTCGCCCTCACGTCGGCGATGCCGGACCGGAGCACGCGGACCTTGACGTTCTCCCCGATCTCGACCTGGAGTTCGTTGTCGTCCACGACCTTGAGCACCTTGCCGATTAATCCGCCGGAGGTGATGATGGTGTCACCCTTGCCGACCTTCTTCAGCATTTCCTGGTGCTCCTTCATCTTCCGCTGCTGCGGACGGATCAGGAGGAAGTAGAACACGCCCATGATGAGGACGAGCGGCAGGATCATGCCGAGAAAGTCGCCTGCACCGGGTGCGCCGGTGGCCTGGGCATAGGCCGGAGTGATGAACACAGATATCTCCCGATCAAAGTTTGGGCGGAATATAGCGACGGTTCTTGGCATTGCAACCAATCGATTGGTGCGCCTTTACGGAGACGGCTGCCTCGGATAAGAGGCCGCCATGACACAGGAAATCGATCATTCACTGCTTTCCCGCATCGCCGAGGCCTTGGAGCGGATGGCGCCCGCGAAAGCCCAGGCCACCGATATCGGTGGCCACGAGGCCTTCGTCTGGCATGCCTCGCCACCCGCCCTTGAGCCGGTGGCGAAGGTCAACCGGGTCGAGATCGGGCTCCTCAAGGGCATCGAACTCACGCGCGACATCCTGATCGAGAATACCGAACGTTTTGCCAAGGGGCTTCCCGCCAACAACGCCCTGCTCTGGGGCGCGCGCGGCATGGGCAAGTCCTCGCTCGTCAAGGCGGCTCATGCCCTGGTGAACCGCCAGAACGGCAATGTCCTGAAACTCGTCGAAATCCACCGCGAGGATATCGAAAGCCTGCCGGCCCTGATGAACATCATCCGCAAGGCTCCCGGTTTCCGCTTCATCGTCTTCTGCGACGATCTCTCCTTCGATGCCGAGGACACGTCCTACAAGTCGCTGAAGGCGGCGCTTGACGGGGGCATCGAGGGCCGGCCGCTCAACATGGTGTTCTACGCCACCTCGAACCGCCGCCACCTTCTGCCCCGCGACATGATCGAGAACGAGCGATCGACCGCCATCAACCCCTCGGAAGCGGTGCAGGAGAAGGTCTCGCTCTCCGACCGCTTCGGCCTGTGGCTCGGGTTCCACAATTGCTCGCAGGATGAATTCCTCGACATGATCGAGGGTTACGCCAAGCACTTCGGGCTCAAGATGAACCCGGATGAATTGCGCAGCGGCGCCATCGCATGGCAGGCGACGCGCGGAAGCCGGTCTGGCCGCGTGGCCTGGCAATATATCCAGGACGTCGCCGGGCGGCTTGGCCACCGGCTCGACCTCTAGGGGACAATGACCGTCTTGGGGCTGCTGACCTCGCCTGCGATGATGCGGCGGTAGGCGTCCGGCACGTCCTTGAGGGTGATTGGCGCTCCAAGGAACGCTGCGATCCCGGATGCAAGCTTCGGCAACAGCGCCACGGCCTCGGGCAATTCATCGCGATAGGCGTGGCAACCGAGCAACGACAGCTCGCGCTCGACCAAAAGCGTGGGGTCAAGCGCGATGGTTCCATGAAATATCCCGACGAGCGCGATCCGTGCGCCGCCCGGACTCTGGCGGACCAGCACATCAAGGACAGCGGTGCTGCCTGTTGCTTCGATAACTCCGGCAACATTAGCCAGCCCTTCCGCATCAAGGGTTGCCAAAGTGGCACCGGCCACCTCCGCCACCAACCCAGCCCGCGCCGCATTCCGGTCCGCGACGCGCACAGGATTGGTGCGGGAAAGGAGCAATGCTGAAAGCGCGCCGATCATGCCGCAGCCGGTGACCAGCACGGGCTTCCCCTGCTCCACCGATAGCCGCTTCACCGCATGCAGCGCCACAGCCAGTGGTTCGGCCGCCGCTGCGACACCGGCCGCAATCGACTCGTCGGCCTTCAGCAGGAGGCGTTCCGGCAGCACGGCCATCTGCGCGAAACCGCCATCGCAGACTTCGCCCACAAACCCGAGCTTAGCACAGAGATGAGTTTCGCCTGCGCGGCATGAGGGGCACTCTCCGCACCAGTAGCGCGAGTCCGCCACAACGCGGTCTCCCTGCTTCAGCCGCGAGACCCCATCTCCCACGCGCTCCACGCGGCCCGAGAATTCATGTCCGGGGATCGACGGCGACCGGCTGATCCATTGCCCGGTACGGAAGTTGTGAATATCGGAGCCGCAGATGCCGGCGGCCTCGATACGGACCATGACCTCGCCTGGGCCCGGTGCGGCCGGCCACGGCACTTCGGCAAAGCGGATATCCCCCTTGCCCAGCAGTTGAACGGCCCGCATGAAACTCACGCCGTTTCCTTCTCGATGCGGTTCCACTCGGCGAGATTCTTCGCGCGCGGTACGTCACTCACGGCCGCCTTGAAGGCCTCGCGGGCTTCGACGGCCTCGAACCACTCGCGCACATGCGGCATGTCGGGCTTGGTGCAGTCGAGGCCCATGTAGCGCCAGAGAAAAGTTCCCATCACGATGTCGCCGAAGCTGAAGGCCGAGCCCGCGAACCAGTCGTTGCGGGCGAGATGCGCATCCGCGATCTTCAGGGCCTCGACCGCCGACTTCTCAGCGGCGGCCACGGCTGCAGCATTGCGGTTCTCGGGCAACGTTCGGACGGTGTTGATGAAAATGGTGTTGACCGCGGGCGCGAAAGCCTGCTGCTGCCATTCCATCCATTGCTCCGCCATCGCCAGCTGGCGGTGCTCGTCTGGCCTCAGCAATCCCGGCCTGAAGCGCGCCGAGAGATAGCGAACGATGGCATTCGATTCGAACATGGTGACATCGCCATCGCGGATCACGGGCACCAGCCCCATCGGGTTCATGGCCAGAAAGTCGGCATCGCGATTGCCGCCGAAGCTGCCGCCGACGTTTTCACGCGTATAGGGAACGCCAAGCTCCTCCAGCGTCCACAGAACCTTTTGCACGTTGGCGGAATTCCGCCTGCCCCAGACCATGATCATTCGACTTGCTCCACGAGAAGCAGCAAGCATGCAGCAGCGGGCGCAAAAACGCAAAGGCCCGGACCTTTCAGTCCGGGCCGGCCCCTGCAAAGGACCTTGCTTTACTGGTCTAGTTCGATGCGGTCGAGGACGACAGGAACTTGATCGGGTCGAGTGCGGTTGCACCCTTCCGGACTTCGAAGTGAACCTGCGGGCTCGACACGGAACCGGTCTGGCCAGCCTTGGCGATCACGTCGCCGCGCTTCACGGTGTCGCCGCGCTTGACGAAGAGTTCCTTCGCATGGGCATAGGCGGTGACATAACCATTCTCGTGGCGGATGAGGACGAGGTTGCCGTAGCCCTTCAGCTCGTTGCCTGCATAGGCCACGACACCGCTTTCGGCGGCGCGGATGCTGGTGCCTTCGGGCACAGCGATGTTGATGCCTTCGTTCTTCAGGCCGTTCGACTTCGGACCGAAGCCGGAGATGACCTTGCCACGGACCGGCCAGCGCATGCCTTCGGCACCTCCGACGGGAGCACCTTCGGCGACCTGCTGTCCACCCTCCGGAGCGGCCGTCTCAACCGACGGGCTGGGAAGCGGCTGCGTGTTTGCGGCGACTTTCTGCTTGGAAGGTGCCGCCTCGGTTTCGGTAGCCTCGGGAAGAGCGGGCGCTGCTTTCTGGGCGGTCTGCTGCTTCGGAGCCTCCGCCGCCTTCTTGGCGGCGACAGGAGCAGGAGCCGCGGACTTGCCGCCGGGGATCCTCACCTGCTGGCCAAGTGTCAGCTGAGCTGTATGCGGCAGGCCGTTGGCATCAGCGATGGCATAGGGCGAGGTGCCGTATTTGCGGCCGAGCGAGAAGAGCGTTTCGCCATTGCCGACCGTGTGGATACCTGCGGGCGCATTGTCGGCGACGGAGGGGCCTTCCTTGAACGGCTTGGCGGGTGCTGCAGGTGCAGCGGGAGCCACGGCTCTCGGCGCCACGGCCGCGGTCTGCGGGGTCACTGCCTCGCCTGCGCCGGGAATGCGGAGCTTCTGGCCCGTATGGACCGAGTAAGGCGCCTTGATCCCGTTGGCGGCGGCAAGCTGGGCCACAGAGAGATTGTTGGAACGCGCGAGCGAGTAGAGCGTCATGCCCGGGCCGACAGTGACGATGCCGCCTGCGGGAACGGATGGCGCCTGGGCCATTTCGGGCTGGGGCACGGCGGCCTCGGGCTCGGCATAAGACGGCGCCTGGGTGATGGCAGGCTGCTTGTACTGCGGAGCCTTGTATGACTTCGAGTAGTCATAGGCCGGCGGCTTTGCCGACGCACTGGTGAGCGGCTTTGATGTAATGATCTCATCGCTGCCAGCGTTGGCAGCCGAGGTGGGCGCTCCGCCTTTCGGCACCGACGCGGTATAGACCGGATCGGCATCGGACGGATTCGAGGCGAAACGCTCGGTATCCGCGGAGCACGCGGCAAGCATGACCGTTGCGGCTACGGACACGAGAAACTTCGACTTGGTAACACTCCAAGCGAATGGACGAACTGTGGACGACATGCCCGAACTCCAGAACAAACTGACACAATGAAAAATGACTTGTTTAGGTTAAGGGAGCGTTATCGTGAGGAAGACTTAATCATAATTCGAAAACAGGCCTGTCAATCCTCGACGACGACCGTGGCGCCGATCTGGACGCGCTCATAGAGATCGATGACTTCTTCGTTCATCATCCGGATGCAGCCCGAGGACATCGCCCGTCCGATGCTCCAGGGCTGCGTGGTGCCGTGGATGCGGAACTCCGTGTCGCCGATGTAGATGGCGCGCGCGCCGAGCGGGTTTTCAGGCCCGCCGGGGACGAACTCGGGCAGATTGCGGCCCCGCTTCCG
This sequence comes from Aestuariivirga sp., assembly GCA_041739715.1. GTDB lineage: Bacteria > Pseudomonadota > Alphaproteobacteria > Rhizobiales > Aestuariivirgaceae > Aestuariivirga. Next base: position 7,114 of record JBGSNJ010000553.1, on the reverse strand, counting down.
CTCGCGCGCGATCATTTCCTGCGGCGGACGCCAATCTGGCCACTCGGCCTTGCGCGACACCGAATTGGAGCCGCTCCAGGTGAAGCCTTCGCGCCCTACACCAACATGGTACTCGATCGCCTGGCCATTGGGGAGGATGTAGTAGAGCCGGCGCTGGCCTGTCTTCACGAGGACAGAACCTGGCGGCAATTGGCTCTTGAACGAAATCGTGCGGCTGCGAAGCGCCTCGGGCACATCGCCCCCGCTTCGATAGGCAACCGGCTGGCCGTCATCGATTGCGCCGAAGACCTGGAAGGCCTTGGGCGAGAACTTTATCTTTTCGGCGGCGGCCGGAACCGCCAGGGCCATCACGGCAGCCGCGAAGCCCACCCAGAAATGCACACGCATACGCATACCCACACAGCCACCCAGGAGCGGGCGGCACACGCTGAGAGAGTGCCGCAACGTCGTTAACCGGGACTTAAAGCAGCGCGCCTTCGCCATGAGGATCGAGCCGCTTCAACAATGTTGCCGCGGTCAGGCGGCTTGTCGGATGACGCCAATTCGGCGCAATTTCAACGATGGGGGCCAGCACGAATATCCGCTCCGCAATTCCGGGATGCGGCAGGATAGGCCGGGATGGCTTGCGCCGGATTGACCCGTGATAATCGAGAAGATCGAGATCGAGCGTGCGCGGCCCCCAGCGCAGCGTCCGCCGCCTGCCGCCCATCCGCTCGATCTCGTGCAGCCGCTGCATCAATGCCTGCGGCGTGAAGCGGGTTTCGATCTCAGCCACGGCATTGACGAATGGCGGCTGGTCCGTCATCCCGAAAGGCGCCGAAACAAGAAGGGACGAGGCCCGCTTCAGCCTGAGCCCGCCTTTGCTCAGACGCCTGAGCGCTTCCGCTACCGTGTCATGCGGCGTTCCCCACGGACCGTTGCGATTGCTTCCCAGTGCGACGAGTATCATCTTTTTCTTGAGCGGAATTGGACTGGTGTCTAAGACCCTCCCATACAGGACGAGGAGATTTGATCCATGCACTTTTATCAGGACGAGCGGGTTGCGCTCTTTATCGACGGCTCCAATCTTTATGCTACGGCAAAGACGCTTGGCTTCGACATCGACTACAAGAGGCTTCTGGGATATTTCCGCAAGCGCTCGCGCCTCATCCGCGCCATCTATTACACAGCACTTCTCGATGACGCCGAATACTCGCCGATCAAGCCGCTCATCGACTGGCTCGACTACAATGGCTACCGGGTGGTGACCAAGCCCGCCAAGGAATATACCGACGCCATGGGCCGCCGGAAGGTGAAGGGCAACATGGACATCGAGCTTGCGATCGACGTGATGCAGCTTTCCGAGCAGTTGGACCATATCGTGCTGTTCTCGGGCGATGGCGACTTCCGCTCGCTGGTGGGCGCGGTGCAGGCCAAGGGCCGGCGCGTGACCGTGGTCTCGACGCTCACCACGCGTCCCCCGATGATCGCCGACGACCTCCGCCGCCAGACCGACCAGTTCATCGATCTGGCAGACTTGCGCGACGAGATCGGGCGCGATCCGGCCGAACGCGAGGTTCGACAGCGCGAGCGGGCCCCTGCCCCGGCCGCCGCGAAAGAGAGTTTCGAGGACTTCGCGGATATCTGAACCCGTGCCGTCTTCCGTACCCGGCCCAGACTGCCCGCTTTGCTCGCGGCTTGAGGACTACCGCCGCGCACAGCGGGCGCTGCATCCCGACTGGTTCAATGCGCCGGTGCCGTCTTTCGGCGATGCCGGTGCCCAACTGCTGATCGTGGGACTTGCGCCGGGCGTCCAGGGCGCCAATCGCACCGGGCGTCCCTTCACCGGCGACTATGCCGGTGAGCTGCTCTACAGCACGTTGATCAAGTTTGATTTTGCCAGGGGCACGTTTCGCGCCGATCCCGGCGACGGGCTTGAACTCGTCAGTACGCTGATTACCAACGCCGTACGCTGCGTTCCTCCGCTGAACAAGCCGACGCCTCTGGAGATCAGGACATGCAACGCGTTTCTGGCCGCGCAAATCGAAGGCCTCTCGAAATTGCGGGCCATCGTGGCGCTGGGCCGTATCGCACATGATGCCGCGCTGACGGCGCTCGGCCATCGCAAGGCCCTGGCCCCCTTCGGCCATGGCGCCGAACACGCGATCGGATCGCTGCGCCTTTTCGACAGCTATCACTGCTCGCGCTACAACACCAACACCGGCGTCCTGACGCCACCCATGTTCGAAGCGGTGTTCGCCAAAGTGCGGGACTATCTAGCCTGACGCCACCAGTGCCTGGCAGATGTCGAGGACGACGATTGCATCCTGTTCCGGCTCAGGCACCGGGTAGCGCAGCACGCGGATGACCCCGTCATAGGCCACGACGGTCAGGCGCTGCAGATAGTCCACGCCCCCGGTCTCGAACAGCGGCAGGCCCAGGCGGCCGGAGAAGGCCCGCTCCGAGTCCGACAACAGGCGGAAGGTGAGCGCATTGCGCTTGACGAAATCGCGCTGCCATTCGGTGTCCAGCAGGCTCACGCCGAAGAGCTTCACACCAAGCCTGCGGAAGTCGCCGTAATTCTTTGAATAAGCGAGGATTTGCGGAGTCGATCCATGGGCGCCGGGGATGTGGTCCCAATGCGGCGGATCGGCGTGGCCGGGCCGTCCCGTATAGGGATAGCAGAAGAGCACCGAAGGCCCGAGGATCTTGGCCGGATTGACCGGGCTGCCCGAGGAGGCTTCCAGATCGACATCCGGCAGGCGGCGGCCGACAAGGTGCTGCATGTGAAACATGCTCAGCCCTTCTCCCGCATCAGGCGCGCCCGTTCGCGGTCCCAGGACCGTTCCTTGATGGCGTCGCGCTTGTCGTGCAGCTTGCGGCCGCGGGCGAGCGCCAGATCGACCTTCACCCTCCCGCGCCGGTTGAAGAACATCTTGAGCGGAATTACGGTCAGGCCCTCGCGCTGCACGCCGTTGGCCAGCTTGTCGATCTCCTTCTTGTGGAGCAGCAGCTTGCGCGGGCGCTTGGGCTCGTGATTGAAGCGGTTGGCCTCGCGATACTCCGGGATGTTGGAGTTGATGAGGAAAAGCTCGCCGCCCTTCATCGCCGCATAGGCCTCGGCCAGGTTTGTATGGCCGGTGCGCAGGGATTTGACCTCGGAGCCCTTCAACTCGACGCCGGCCTCGAAAGTCTGCAGGATCTCATAGTCGTAGCGCGCCCGGCGGTTGTCCGAGATGACCTTGATGCCCTCTTCCCGGCGCGACGTCTTTGCGCCGCCGCTCTTGGAGGACATCTCAGTTCAACAGCCCCGCATGAACCATGGCCTGGCGCACCGCCGTCCGGGTGGACTCGGCTACGGGTACCATCGGCAGACGCGCTTCCGGGGTGCAGTGCCCCAGCAGGCTTACCGCATACTTGATCGGGCCCGGACTGGTCTCGACGAAGAGCGCGTGATGCAGCGGCATCAGCCGGTCCTGCAGCTGCAGCGCCGTGGCAAAGTCGCCCTTCAGGGTTGCTTCCTGGAACTGCGCGCAGAGGCGCGGCGCAACATTGGCCGTCACTGAGATGCAGCCGACCCCGCCATGGGCATTGAAGGCAAGCGCCGTGCCGTCCTCGCCCGAGAGCTGGATGAAGCCGGTTCCCGATGCCAGGCGCTGGCGGGATGGCCGCGTCAGGTCGGCGGAGGCGTCCTTGGTGCCGACGATGTTCTCGCAATCCTGCGACAGCCTGGCCAGCGTCTCGACCGAGATGTTGGCCACCGTCCGGCCCGGCACGTTGTACACGAAGATCGGGATATCGACCGCATCGGCAATGGCCTTGAAATGGGCATAGAGGCCATCCTGCGTCGGCTTGTTGTAATAGGGAACGACAACAAGCGCCGCATCGGCCCCGGCCTGCTTGGCGTGGATGGTATACTCGATCGCCTCGGCCGTGCTGTTCGAGCCGGTTCCGGCGATGACCGGCACCCGGCCCTTCGCTTCGGCCACGCAGATTTCCACCAGGCGCTTGTGTTCCTCGGGCGTGACGGTGGGGCTCTCGCCGGTCGTGCCGACCGGTACAAGCCCATGGCTGCCTTCGGAAATCTGCCAGTTGACGAATTTGCGGAACGCCTGCTCGTCCACCTTGCCGTCCTTCATGGGGGTGATCAGCGCAGGAAACGAACCACGAAACGTCACTGTCTTTGCTCCGGTAATGACTTGGAAACCATGGCCGAACTAACCTGATGGTTCGGCACCGCGCCCTTCCGGCCGGCGCGGCAACATAGACGTTCGACCCCCAACCGGCAAGCGCTTCCGGCCCCGCAGCGGGCCACAGGAAGGGCATAATTGGTCCCTAGGCGGGGTGGTTAGGAGTATTGGTAACAGATGACGACACGTCGCAATTTCATCCGCTTCGGCGCTTTGCTGCTCACCACAACCGCCGTCGCGAGCCTTCCGGCCGCCCTCGGTCAGAGCGGGGCTGCGCTTGCTGCACCCAAGGTTTCGAACCTGGCGGTCCAGGCGGCCAAGGCGGCCTTTGCCGGCGACTACGTCTCGGCCGGGAGCCTGGCACAGCGGTCCGACGATCCGGCTGCAATCAAGCTGGTCGAACTCATCTACCTGCGCGACAAGCCGAACGAGGCGGGATACGCGCGCATCATGGCGTTCCTCGACGCGGCGCCCAACTGGCCGCTGAGCGAATCGCTGCTCAAGCGGGCCGAGCGCTCGCTCTATGCCAATGACGAGCCGGCCAGCCTGGTGCTGGAACATTTCGGCAAGCGCCAGCCGACCACGGCCGAAGGTTCGCTGGCCTATGCTCGCGCCCTGCTCGCCACCGGCGACCGCGAAGGCGCCCGCAAATACCTGCTGCGCGCCTATCTCAATGCCGAGATCGAGGCGAGCCTCGAAAAGAAGATCGTCGACGAATTCGGCAAGATGCTGACCGAGCGCGACCACGAGCGCCGCATGTGGCAGCTCGTCTATGCGCAGGAATCGAATGCAGCGATCCGCGCCGCGAAGCGCCTTTCCGGCAGCTATCAGAAGGCTGCGGCCGTGGCGCAGGATCTTCTGCGCGGCAAGGCCGGCGCGGAAAAGAGCTACGCCAAGCTGCCTGCGGCAATGCGAGAGAAGCTCGGCATGAAGTACGTGCTCACGCGCTACTATCGCCGCAAGGAAAGCTACAGTAAGGCCAGAGCAATCCTCGCCGGTATCCCGGGCGATGGCGCGACCATGGGTGATACAGAGGCCTGGTGGGTCGAGCGCCGCATCGTCGCCCGGCACTCGATCGGCAAGAGCCATCGCGATACCGCCAAGGCCGGATACCAGATCGCTCGCGCTCATGGGGAAAGCAAGGGTGAGGTTGCGCTCGAGGGCGAATTCCTCGCCGGCTGGATCGCCTTGCGCTACTTGCGTGATCCCGCCACCGGGCTCAAGCACTTCACCCGCTTGGGCGAGATTGCGGAATCGCGGACCGAGAAGGCCCGCGCCGGTTACTGGAGCGGTCGCGCCCTGGAGGCGATGGGCCGGAAAGGCGACGCCAAGGCCTTCTATACCGAGGCCTCGCAGTATTCGACCATCTATTACGGTCAGTTGGCGCGCGAGAAGATCGGCCTCGGCAAGGTTCCCGAAGAGATCTCGACCGGCGAAGCCTCTGCCGCGGCGCGCGCCAGGATCGACAAGGACGAGGCGGTCCGTGCTTTCCAGATCGTGGCCGAAACCGGCCGCAAGGCCGATCTCCACATGTTCATGTGGTCCTTCGCAAACCGCTTCAAGACCATGGACGAGATGAATGCGGCTGCCAGTGTGGTTTGGTCCGAGGGCGGCGCCTACATGGCCGTGCGCCTCGCCAAGGCCGCGGGCGCCAAGAACGTCGACATCGACTCCTGGGGCTATCCCATCCGCGCCCTGCCGCAGTGGAAGAAGATCGGCAAGCCGGTCGAAGCCTCCCTTGTCTTTGCGCTGGCCCGCCAGGAAAGCGAGTTCAATCCACAGGCCGGCAGCAAGGTCGGCGCCCAGGGCCTGATGCAGATCATGCCCGGCACCGCCAAGATGATCACCAAGCAGTACGGCCTCAAGTACAAGGACGGCATCCTGACCAGCGATCCCGCCTTCAACGTGATGCTGGGTGCGGCCCATCTCGGCGACCTCATCGCCGACCATGGCGGCTCCTATGTGCTGACCCTTGTCTCCTACAATGCCGGGCCACGCCGCTCGCGCGAATGGCTGCAGGAATATGGCGACCTGCGGACGGGCGAGACCGATCCCATCGACTGGGTCGAGTCGATTCCCTTCCAGGAGACGCGCCAGTATGTTCAGAAGGTTCTGCAGAACCTGCATGTCTACCGCTCGCGCCTGGCCCCCAAGACGGTGCGTCCGATGACGGCCGATCTCGCCCGCGGCTCGACGGTCGACACGATCAGCGTCTCAACCACCGAGCCGGTTGCCGCCGCAAGTTCCGGCTGCACCGGAGAGACCATCGCGGACCTTATCGGCTGCGAATGAGTTTCCGCGAGGTCTTCTACACCTCGGACGATGGCCTGAGGCTCTATGCGCGCGACGACGGTCCGCGGGACTCCGGCCGCCTGCCGGTTCTCTGCCTCCCGGGCCTGACGCGCAACGCCAAGGACTTCGAACCGCTCGCACAGCGGCTGGGCGGAACGCGCCGCGTGATCTGCCCGGACTTTCGCGGGCGCGGCCGCTCCCAGTATGCCGGGGATCCCCTTACCTACCGGCCGGATATGGAACTGAGCGACACGCTGCTGCTGCTCGATGCGCTGGAGGTGCAAAGGGTCGCGGTGATCGGCACCTCGCGCGGCGGAATCGTCGGCATGATCATGGCCGCCAAGGCGCCCGAGCGGCTGGCCGGCCTGCTCCTCAATGACATCGGACCGCGCATCGACACCTCCGGACTGTTGCGGATCCGCGGCTATCTCGGAACCGATCCGGCGTTCTCCGGCTGGGCCGAGGCTGTGGCGGCTCTCAAGGCCACCAACCCCGGATTCGAAACGCTCACGGCGGCAGACTGGGAGCGTTTCGCCCGCCGCGTCTTCCGCGACGAAAAGGGCCGCCCGCGCGCTGACTACGACCCCCGGCTCGCTACGAACTTCCCGTCCGCTGCCGATATCGAAGCGGGAAAGGTGCCCGAACTCTGGGCG
>JBGSNJ010000340.1:0-3339 GCA_041739715.1 Aestuariivirga sp. | reverse complement strand
CGAAGACCAGCGCCGTCTCGGCGTCCGCCTCGACCCGCGGTTCGGCACCGACGGCGGCGAGACGCGCTTCGGTTTCCCGGTCGATGATCTCGAGTGCCAGGCCGGTTTCGGCCTCCACGCGCGCGATGAAGTCAGCACCGTTGCCGGCCATGCGGCAGGCCTCGGTTGCGATCAGCCGCGACTTGGTGACCTTCCGCCACTTGAGCTTGTTGGCGCAGACCCTGAGGGCATCGATGGTGCGCGACATGGCCGCATCCGACAGGCGGCCGGTCTGTCCAAGCTGCTCGCCAAGACGGACGATGCGCGAGAAGGCATCGACCACGACGAAACCCTGATCGGCCGGGGTGGCGATCAGCAACCTGCAATTGTTGGTTCCGAGATCCAGCGCACCATAGAGAGCTTCCGGACGATGAGTCCGCAAGTCCTTGGAATGGTTGGACCCGCTATGCGGGCCCGCCTTGCGCCGGGAACGGGCCTGGCCCGCCCCATGGGTCGCGTCCACGCGTTCTAACCTTTCGGGACGGGTGCGCTCGACAACCGCAGCTGGAGCGCCAGCCCCCGTCCATAATCATTTCGTTAGCATCAATGTAGACATCTTCGTCTTGGGTAACAATTCAAAAGTCAGACCCGACAAATGCTGAACCCCGCGTTAACCGCGCATTGAGACGTTGCCGCCTAAATAGTCGTCGGAACTGGGGTTTTCATGCGGACTTTTGGCCAAAAATGGTTCAAGCAGGACTCGCTGATCGGCGAGTTTTCGGAGCACCTGGGTGTCGCGGTCACGCAGAAGAAGCAGGCCGTTGCGCTCCGCGCCGCCAAGGTCGACGCCGAGCTCGCCTCCAAGGCCAAGTCGGAATTCATCGCCAACATGAGCCATGAGCTGCGCACGCCGCTCAACGCCATTATCGGCTTCTCCGACATGCTGCATACCCAGACGGTGAGTTCGCCCGAGAAGGTTCAGCAGTATACGGGGTATATCAAGCAGGCGGCCGAGCATCTCCTGGCGCTGATCAATGGCATCCTCGACGTTTCGAAGATCCAGGCGGGCAAGCTCAGCGTCGACCGCGAGCAGGTCGAGATGTCCTCCATCCTGTCGTCCTGCCTGCTCATCATCGACGCAAAGGCCAGGGAGAAATCGATTACTCTGGAAACGGCGGTCTCCTCCGACATGCCGCGCATCATGGGCGATCCGCTGCGCATCAAGCAGGTGCTGATCAACCTGGTGGGCAATGCCGTGAAATTCACGCCGGAGGGCGGCCGCATCAAGGTTGATGTGCGCCCGCTGCAGCCCGGCTATGCGGTGATCGAGGTGACCGACACCGGATGCGGCATGACGCCGGCCGAAGTCGAGACTGCCATGCGGCCCTTTGGCCAGATCGACACCGCCTTCAGCAAACGCCACGAAGGCACCGGCCTGGGCCTGCCCATCGCCTATGCGCTGGCACGGCTGCATGGCGGCGACCTCCGCATCGATTCACAGAAGGGCCAGGGGACGCGGGTCACTGTGATCCTGCCGACCGTAGAACTTCCGACCGACGCCGAACAACAAAACCCCAACTGAGACGCAGGGCATTATGTATCGTCAGCAGGTTTCCCCGACTTCACTGAACTTTCCCCGCGACGACTCGATCGAGCGCGTCGGCAGGATCGTGGCTGTTACCGGCGCCCACGCTGTCATTCTTCTCGATGCAGACGACTCCACCCTCGCGGTACAGATGAAGGGCCCGGAGATCGGAACACTGCTCAAGGTCGATACGCCCAAGGCGATTTCACTTTGCATGATTTCCGCCCTGAGTTCGCCCATGCCGTCGCATGCCCGCGACGAGAACGAGATGCGGATCGTCGAGGTCGAGTTCATCGGCGAGCTTCCGAAGGACGGCAGCGGCCAGCCGAAGTCGTTCCGCCGCGGCATTTCCTGTTACCCCTCGCTGGGCGACACGGTATTCCGCGCCAGCAAGTCGGAACTGGAGAAGGCCTATGCCTGCGACGCCGAGACCGCCGTGCGCGTCGGCAACATCCAGCAGGACTCGACCATCCCGGCGATGATCAAGATCGACGAGCTGCTGGGCAAGCATTTCGCCGTTCTCGGCACCACCGGCACCGGCAAGTCCTGCACCGTGGCCCTGATCCTTCGCCGCATTCTCGAGAAGAACCCGCAGGCCCATATCCTGCTTCTCGACGTGCACCGCGAATATGCCAATGCCTTCCGCGACTATGCCGAAGTCATCTCGCCCGACAACATGAACCTGCCCTTCTGGCTGCTCAACTTCGACGAGATCGTCGAGATCCTGATCGGTCAGCAGCCCAACCGCGAGGCCGACATCGAAGTGCTTCGCGAGCTCATACCGCTGGCCAAGGTCCGCTACGTCAACAACCAGCGCCGCGATCGCGCGGCCAGCGGCCGCGGCATGATGGAATCCACCAATGTCGGCGTCGATACGCCGATCCCCTATCGCACCTCTGATCTCACCGGCATCCTCGAGGAATACATCGGCAAGCTCGAACTGCGCGGCGAACTGGCGCCCTACAAGCGCCTCAAGGCCCGGCTCGAGACCATCAGCCGCGATCCGCGCTACGCCTTCATGTTCGGCAGCCTGACGGTACAGGACACCATGGCCCAGGTGCTGTCGCGCCTGTTCCGCATCCCGGTTGCGGGAAAGCCCATCGCCATCCTCGAACTGGGCGGCCTGCCGGGCGAGATCATTAATGTCGTGGTCTCGGTGCTGGCCCGCCTCGCCTTCGACTTCGGGGTATGGAGCGCTGGCCGCATTCCCATCACCTTCGTTTGCGAAGAGGCCCACCGCTATGTGCCGATCGACCGCACGCTGGGCTTCGAGCCGACCAAGCGGGCCATCTCGCGCATCGCCAAGGAAGGCCGCAAGTACGGCGTCTCGCTGTGCATCGTGACGCAGCGCCCGGCCGAACTCGACCCGACAATCCTCTCCCAGTGCAACACCATCTTCTCGATGCGCCTCACCAATGAGCGCGACCAGGAAATCCTGCGCGCAGGTATTTCCGACGCTGCCGCCAGCCTGCTCGAATTCATGCCGACCATGGGCACCGGCGAGGCCATCACCTTCGGCGAAGGCGTGGCGCTCCCCACCCGCATCAAGTTCGACATGCTGCCGGCCGATTCCTGGCCCAAGAGCAACACCGCCTCCTTCACCAAGAACTGGGCGATGGACATGCCGGACGACACCTTCCTGCATGAGATCGTGATGCGCTGGCGCGCCCAGAGCCACAATCCCGACGCGATGTCCTACGTGGCCGAACATCAGGCGCCGGCTGCGCCGCCGGCTGCGGCCTCGGGCCCCTCCACGCCATCGCTGCAATCCAGCC
>JBGSNJ010000395.1:0-8185 GCA_041739715.1 Aestuariivirga sp. | reverse complement strand
GTCATACTGCTGTGGATGCTTGTCTCGTCGCTGCTGCTCCTCGGCATTGCCGTGACGTTCCTTCGCAAGCAGATTGCGCCCATTCTCGAACTGGCCGAGGCGGCGCAGAGCATCGGCACCGGTCGCGATGTCGGCGACTTTCAGCCTCGCGGTGCGGCCGAGGTGCGGTTGGCGGGCCGCGCCTTTCTTGAAATGCGTGACCGCCTCGCCCGTCAGGTCGAGCAGCGCACCGCGATGCTGGCCGGCGTCAGCCATGACCTGCGGACGATCCTCACCCGTTTCAAGCTGGAACTCGCCGTGCTCGGCGATGGCCCCAAGGTGCGCCCGCTGAAGGAAGACGTCGAGGAAATGCAGCGCATGCTGGAGGCCTATGTCGCCTTCGTGAAGGGTGACGGCGGCGAAGCCCCCGTGCTTGCGGACGTCGGGCCACTGGTCACGGCAGCGGCCCGAACTGCGGAGCGAAAGTCCGGCAAGATCGCGATCGAGGTTCCCGAAGGCCTGCAGGCCCGGATCAAGCCCAATGCTTTCCGCCGCCTGCTGGCCAACCTCATCGGCAATGCCACGCGCTATGCCAAGACGGTGGCAGTAAAGGCCTCGATCGATGATAAAACCCTCACGGTCACCGTGGATGACGACGGGCCAGGCATTCCCGCCAGCAAGCGGGCCGAGGCTTTCCGGCCCTTCGTGCGCCTCGACAATGCCCGCAACCTGGACGAGACCGGAACCGGCCTGGGCCTCGCCATTGCGCTGGACATCGCCCGCGCCCATGGCGGCGACCTGCGCCTGGATGACAGCCCGAAAGGAGGGCTTCGCGCCATCATCGAAATACCTGTATGAGTGAGTCATGATGGATTATCGCATCGACCCGCTCTGGCTGAAACTCGCCGGGATGAACCTCCAGGGTGCCCAAGCCATGGCCCCCTATTTCCAGATGATGCAGAAACAGATGGGCTGGAGTACCGACATGGCCGCCAAGGTCATCGAGGAGTACCGCAAGTTCCTGTTCCTGGCGATGCGTGCCGGACACCAGGTCATTCCGCCTGGCGCGGTCAACGACGTCTGGATGACCCATATGCAGAACGCCCAGAGCTTCTGGGAGCAGTTCGGACAGGTGCTGAACGACAAGCCGGCGGCGGGAGGCTTCGATGCCAAGGCCTTTCAGGCTGCCACCGACCCGTGGAAACAGACGCTCGAATCCTACGAGAAAATCTTCGGCGCAGCGCCGCCGATGGACATCTGGGGCAAGCCGGCCGCCCAGGCCAATCCCTTTGACGAGATGATGCGGAACTACCGCAAGATGTGGGGCATGGAATAGCCGGCCCTCACCACATGCTTTTCGCCGCGCGCGATGGCCACTCCCGGTCGTAAGTCTCGCCTTGGAGCGTTCCTTCCGTCAGGCTTTCGAGAATCTGACCCGGTGTCGGGAGGCTGGCGGTATCCGCGTGTCTTGAGTTGCCCCACAGTCCCGATCGCACAATGGCCCGGGCACACTGGAAGTAAGCCACATCAACCCTGACAATGATCGCCGACCGCGGCGGCCTGCCGTCCACTTCAAGGGACTGCAGCAGCACAGGGTCGGCCGAAATCGCCGCTCGGCCATTGACCCGAAAGGTCGTGCCGGATCCGGGAATGAGGAAAAGCAGTGCCACGCGCGGATCGCGCAGGATGTTGCGCAGGCTGTCGATGCGGTTGTTGCCGCGGCGGTCGGGAAGGACGAGCGTCCGGTCATCGGCGATCCGAACAACCGAACCACGATCGCCACGTGGGCTGCAGTCGAGGCCATCGGGTCCTGAAGTCGCCAGCACGACGAAGGGCGAGGCCTCTATCAGCTGACGGTAATGGGCTGTGAGATGGTCGGTCTCCTTCGCGGTGGAGGCCAGCGTCGGCGCATCGGCGTAGATGGATTCGAGTTCGGCAAGCGTCTGGACAAAGCTCATATATGTCCCGTTGCAACCATTTCATGACGGAACGACGACGGCCTCAGCCATACCTCGGCTGCGCAACCAGTCCGGACCAAAGGACGCGCAGTTTCAATCCGGCTTCGACATGCGCTGCGCCATCTTCGCAGCCAATGCCTCCTGGCCCGATGCGCGAATGCCGGAGACGGCCCCATGATAGTCGCGTGCTTCGCGGTTCTGGCTGAGCTTCGACTTGGCCAGGACCCGTTGCACATGGATGCGGAACGCCACGATGTTCCCCAGCATCCGTTCCATGTAGTCGGCCGGCGCATCGGCCATGCGCCAGGCCCGCGGACCGTTCAGCCGCCGCTCGTGATGGCGGGTGAGCAAGCCCACCGCCGCGCGCTTGGCCTGTGCATCGTGCTGGAATGCGATGCACCCGTAGATGTGCACGACCTGGTAGTTCCACGTTGGGACGTGGCGGTGGTGTTCGGATTTCGACGGATAGAAGTTCGGCGACACATAAGCGTCATCGCCTCTGAAGATGGTCAGCACCTCCTGGTCGTCGGCAACGAGGCGATGCATGTCATTGGCCAGCGCGACGTGACCAATGAGCGTGTCATCCGGGCCCTTCAGCAAAGGGATATGGTTGGCAATGAGGCCGCTGCCGGTCTGCGCCACAATACAAGCCAGAGGCGCCGACTCAATGACCGCCTCGATCTCGTCCTTGCCGATCTCCTGGAAATGCGGCGGAACATACATGTGCGGCTTTCCTTCATTTGGGCGTCGTTCTGACGCCAGGCGCTAGAACAGCCGCCCGCCGTTGGGTACCTCGCGTTCCACGGCGACCAGCACGACTTCACCTGCGGGATCGGGGAACCCCAGGGTCAGGACCTCCGACATGAAGGGGCCGATCTGGCGCGGCGGGAAGTTCACGACGGCCGCGACCTGCCGGCCGACCAGCGTCTCCGGCGTGTAGTACTTGGTGATCTGGGCGGAAGACTTCTTCACGCCGATCTCCGTGCCGAAGTCGATCTTCAGCTTGAAGGCCGGCTTGCGTGCCTCCGGGAAGGGATCGACGGCGACGATTGTGCCCACGCGGATGTCGATCTTCAGGAAGTCGTCAAAGCTGATCGCCATGCTTCAGCTCGCGAGCTCGCGCGACCGGTTGGTGGCGGCCGCAACAGCCTGGTCCATGAGCGGCTGCAGGCCTTCATCGGACATGAGGACCTGCAGTGCGGCATAGGTCGTGCCTTTCGGGCTCGTCACGTTCTGGCGCAGCGTCGCCGCCTCGGTTCCCGTCACCCGCATCAGCTCGCCAGCGCCCGATACTGTGGCCCGTGCCAGCTTCATGGCGATGTCTGCCGGAAGGCCCGCCTTCTCGCCCGCGGCCGCAAGACATTCGGTAAGGTAGAAGACATAGGCGGGGCCTGATCCGGACACACCGGTCACGGCGTCGATCAGACTCTCCCTGTCAACGATCACGACATCGCCCACGGCGCCGAGCAGCGTTCGCGCCAGTTCGGCCTGCTGCGCCGAGACGTTCGGATTGGTCACCATGGCGGTGATGCCCCGCCCCACGGCGGCCGGCGTATTGGGCATGGTGCGTACGACGGCGGCATCGACACCGAAACGCGCCTCGAAATAGGCGATGGTCTTTCCGGCGGCCACCGAAAGCACCAGCGGTCTCGACGCCTTCAGCGGCACGATGCCCGGAAGCGCCTCTTCCATCAGCTGCGGCTTGACGGCAATGACAAGGACCTCGGCGTCCTTGATCGACGCGACCGGCGGATTGAGGCGAACGCCATGCGTGGCGAGAAGCGCCTTCATCTCGGGCGGCGGCGCGGGATCGAAGGCCACGATCTTTCGCGGATCGGCACCGCCCTTGAGCCAGCCTTCGAGCATGGCGCCGCCCATCTTGCCGGCGCCGAGCAGCACAAGCGTTCCGTCGAGCTTCACCATCACGCCTCTCCCATGGTCTCGAGCAGGCTCGAGTCCAGCGCCTCCACGGCGCTGCGCCCCGCCCAGATGACGAATTGCAGGGCGGGAAAATAGCGCTCACAGGCTGCCAGCGCCAGCTGGATCATGGCTTCGCACTGGGCATCGTTGGCCTCGGCCCCGCCGGCGAGAAGCAGGCTGTTGCGATAGATGATGGATCCGTCGCTCGGCCAGAGATCGAAATGGCCATGCAACTGCTGCTCGTTGATCAGCGCCAGCAGGCGGCCCACCTCTTCGCGGCGGGGCGGCGGCACCTTCAGATCGAAGGCGGCGGCCACCTGCAGCGTTTCGAGGTCCTCGCGCCAGCACATGGAGAGCGACAGGTCGCTCCAGCCACCCTCCAGGCGCATCAGCACTTCCGATGGCGTTGAGCGGTCGAAGCTCCAGCGATGCGCTTCCGCCAGGCGCTCGATGCGGTCGAGCGGATTTGGCAGGTCATGGTCGATGGCCTCGAGGCCGGGCATTCGCAATCCTCCGGGGGCTGACGAATCGGCGCCAGCATGGATGTGACCGTGCCCAAGGCTTTGAGTCGCGGCAAGGGCGGTCGCAGCATTGCGCGTGATTCCTCCACACCGAATCACCGCGTAGAATCTTGCACTTGACCAGAGGAGCCGATTCCCTGAGCATGCCGGGCTTCACTATGATCGCAGTGTGGCGCGCGCATGACCGAAACGTGTGATTTTCTCATCGTCGGCGGCGGCTCGTCCGGATGCATCGTCGCGAAGCGCCTCGCGGAGCGGACGCGTGGACGGATCATTCTCCTCGAAGCCGGAAAGCCGGATGAGGGTGACCCAGCAGCCACCGATCTCAATCGCCTCGACGAACAGACCGCCGACTACGACTGGGGCTTCAGAGCCGCCACCCATCCCGGCCGGCCCGCGGAACTGGGCTATACACGCGCAAGGCTTCTGGGTGGCTGCGCCAATCACAATGACTGCGCATTCATCCGTCCGCCCGACTCCGACTTCGATCTGTGGGAATCACTTGGCGCCACAGGCTGGAACGCGCAGGCACTCGCCCCGGCCTACGCGCGCATCCTCGAAAGGGTCACCGTCGAGACCGCGCCCTGCCATCCGCTGAGCCGCGCCTTCCTGGACGCCGGACGCGAACTCGGCCTGCCCGACGTGGACTTCGCCAGGGAGGTGCGCGCCGGGGTTGGCCTCTTTCCGCTCAATGCGCGCGGCCGCCTGCGCCAGTCCTCCTCCATTGCCTATCTGCACCCGCTTGCCCAGCTGCCGCCGCATCTGGAGGTGAGAACGCGGAGCATGGCGCAGCGCATCCTCTGCAATGGCCGGGAGGCCGTGGGCATCGAGACTGATCAAGGCATCATTCTCGCCCGCCGCGGCGTCATTCTTGCCTGCGGTGCAATCCAGACGCCACAGCTGATGATGGTCTCGGGCTTCGGGCCGGCGGCCGAATTGCGCCGACACGGCATACCGGTCATCGCGGAATTGCCGCACCTCGGACAGCATCTGCGCGACCACGTCGCCGCACCCGTGGTCTGGGAAACCCGTGCGCCGGTGTCGCCGTGGGAGATTTGCCCCTTTGAGGCGACCATGATGCTGTCGCTCGACACCGAAGCCCCGGCCCCCGACATCCTGTTCCATTTCGGCCTCAGGGTGCGCGAGAAGTATGGCGACGACCCACGGCTTGGAACCAAAGGCCCTGCCGTCAAGGCCTCGCCCAATGTTACGCGGGCCCGCAGCGAGGGCGAGATCCGCTTGTCCGGTCCCGCGATGGCGGACAAGCCGATCATCAATCTCAACTACTTCTCGGACCCCTATGACCTGCCGCTGCTGCTGCGCGCCATGCGCTTTACTCGCCGCATCGGCGAGACGGCGGCGATGCGCGCCGTGACGGCGGCCGAAGTCCATCCGGGGCCGGAGGTGCAGAGCGATGACGAGTGGTCAGCCTATGTCCGTTCGGTCTGCGAGACGGTCTATCACCCCTGCGGCACGGCGGCGATCGGCAAGGTGGTCAGTCCCGGCCTCGGCGTCATGGGCATCGACAGGCTGCATGTCGTCGATGCCTCGGTCTTTCCCTCGCTGATCACAGTCAACATCAACAGCGCCGTCATGATGGTGGCAGAACGCGCCGCCGATCTCATCGCTCAGAGCTGAGTGATGGACACCTTCACCACCGGCTTCTTGCCCCAGGCCATGTCGGCCGCGCGCCTCACGGAGACACGGATCGTTTCCGCCAGCTGATTGCGATCCCTGCGGCGCGGCTTCGGACTGGAGCCGATGGCGTTCTCGGCTGCTTCGCGCAGATCGTCCTCGAGCCCCATTGGCAGGCCGTCGGTGATGAGGTCGATGTCGGCGGCAAGATCCTGCTTGGCGTTCAGCACCACGCCCACGAAGACCGCGCCGACGAAGCTCAGCTTCCGGCGCTGCCGGGCCGGGCCATCGTCCACCGGTACGATCAGCCGGCCATCGACATGCAAACGGCCGAAGGGCGCCTCGTCGACATCGCGCAGCGGGCCGGGCGCAAGCTTGAAGATGTGACCGTCCCGCGGGATCAGGACATCGCGAATGCCGCAGTCGCGGGCGAAATTGGCATGGGCGCGCAGGTGGCGCGGCTCGCCGTGCATGGGGATCAGCGCCGCTGGCCTCAGCCAGGCATAGAGTTCGCGCAGCTCGCCCTGGCGCGGATGACCGGAGGAATGCACCAACGCGTCGTCCGCGGTGATCACGTCGATGTCGAGCCGTGCAAGGTTGTTCTGGATACGGGACACTTCCTTTTCGTTGCCGGGGATGGTGCGCGAGGAGAAGATCACGAGGTCGCCAGGTTCCAGCGACACGTGCGGATGCTGGTCCTCGGCAATGCGCGCGATGGCGGCACGCGGCTCGCCCTGGCTGCCGGTGCAGAGCAGCAGGATCTTGTCGGGCGGCAGGTAGCCGAACTCCTCTTCGTCGAGGAACCGGCCGGCGTCGCCGAGGTACCCGCAGGCACGCGCCGCCTCGATAGTGTTGCGCATGGCGCGGCCAACCACGACCACCTCGCGGCCAACGGCCCGTGCGGCACGCACCGAAGTTGCGAGCCGGTCGACATGCGAGGCGAATGTGGTGATGGCAACGCGGCCCTTCGCTTCGGCCACGATGCGCTCGATGGTCGCCGCCACGTCGGCCTCGGAGGGGGAATGGCCTTCGCGCAGCACATTCGTCGAATCGCAGACGAGGACATCGACACCCGCATCGCCGATCTGGCGCAGCCGCACCTCGTCCATGCCACGGCCCAGCACCGGACTGCGGTCGATCTTCCAGTCGCCGGAATGCAGCACCGTGCCCTGCTTGGTCTTGATCAGCAGGGCCGAGGGCTCGGGGATGGAATGTGTGACCGACACAAACTCGAGATCGAAAGGCCCTACCTTGAACCTCGAACCCAGTGCCTGAACCTTTACTGGCACCTCCTCGTCCAGGCCCGCTTCCTTGAGCTTCAGCGCAAGGATCTGCGCCGCGAAGGGCGAACAATAAACCGGGCACTGCAGCTGCGGCCACAGCCAGGCGACGGCACCCAGATGGTCTTCATGTGCGTGGGTGAGCACGATGCCGGCAAGGTTGCGCCTGTCGCTGGCGATGAAGCCCACGTCCGGCAGCACCACGTCGATGCCTGGCTCGGTGTCCTCGCCGAACTTCACGCCCAGGTCGACCATCAGCCAGCTGCGGTCATCGGCGGGGCCAACGCCATAGCAATAGCAGTTCATGCCGATCTCGCCGGT
Organism: Aestuariivirga sp.; assembly: GCA_041739715.1. GTDB lineage: Bacteria > Pseudomonadota > Alphaproteobacteria > Rhizobiales > Aestuariivirgaceae > Aestuariivirga. The sequence continues at coordinate 571 of JBGSNJ010000395.1, read as the reverse complement.
GCCGCCCAGCGGCAAGAAGACGAGGTCGTTGCTGTGGTCGAACTTCTTCTTCGCGTTCATGCCTGTCTCAACTCTTCGAGTGCGGCGAAACGGACCTCACCGGAATGGATCGGCCGCAGCTTTCCGTCGCCGGTCTGCAGCAGCAGGGCACCATCCGGTGCGATGCCGGCGAAGATGCCGGATGTCGCTTCGCCGGCGATGCTGGCCGTAACCTGCCCGCCAATCCCCAGGGCGGCCGCGGTCCACGCCGCGCGGATCGCCTCGAAACCTCGCCCCTCATCCCAGATTTTCAAGCAGTTTGAAAGGCTTGAATCAAGTTCCTGAAAAACCGATTCAACCGTGCAGCGCAGCCCCAGGGCGGTGGCCGGATAGGGCGTATCCTTCGGCGCATGGGCGACGTTTATGCCGCAGCCAAGCGCGATCCGGATGGGCGACGTGCCGACGACCTCCGAAAGGATGCCGCAGAACTTGGCGCCGCCGATCAGCAGGTCGTTGGGCCACTTGATGCGGACGGCCAGATCCGGCCGCAGCCTGCAGACGGCCTCCTGCACCGCGACGGCCGCAACCAGAC
>JBGSNJ010000353.1:0-2107 GCA_041739715.1 Aestuariivirga sp. | reverse complement strand
ACAGCGCCCGCCGGATGCGGCGCAGCAGTGCAGCTTTCGCCTTTTCGTCCGCCGCCCGTGAGACGGCCTCCTGGATGTCGAGGACGAGGTCGGCCATTTCGTTGCTGCTGTCGAGGCGCGCGACCATGGCCGGGTCGATGCGCGGATGGGTCTCGGCCGCCAGGAAGGCGCAGGACGTGCCGGAAAGTTCATAGACATCGTCGAGCCGCGGCCGGACGATGCAGTCCCGGGCGATGTCCAGCGTGTGGAGATCGGCTTCCAGATCGATCTGCGCCTGCTCCTCGCCGTGCGTAAGGAAGATGCTTCGACTGATCGGCAGGCGTTCCTTCACCCATTGCACCAGCTCAGGTCCATCGGCATGGCCGGAATAGTCCTCGATCCTGCGGATCGCCGCCTTCACGCTGATGGTTTCGCCCATGATCGTGACGGTCTTGGCGCCATTCTCGAGGATGCTGCCCAGCGAACCCTGCGCCTGGAAGCCGGCCAGCAGCACGGTTGTCGAGGGCTGCCAGAGATGATTCTTCAGGTGATGGCGGATGCGGCCGGCTTCGCACATGCCGCTGGCGGCAACGATGATGCGGAAGCCGGTGAAGCGCGCCAGCGCCTTGGAATCGTCGACGCTCTCGGTCGACCTCACAATGTCAGAGTTGAAGGCGCGCGCCAGCGCGTCGCCGTTCTGCAGCTCGCGCGCATGCTTGGTGAAGATGCGCGTGGCCTTGCTGGCGAGCGGCGAGTCGATGAAGATGTTGGCGCGCGGCACCGCATCCTGTTCCATCAGCGCCACGAGATCGGTGACGATCTCCTGCGTGCGCTCCACTGCAAAGGACGGAATGAGCAGCGCACCCTTGCGCTTGGCCGCGTCATTGACCTCGGCGGCGAGCAGCGCGCGGCGTGCCGCCTCGGAACGCTCGAAGCGGTCGCGGCCGCCATAGGTCGACTCACAGATCACGAAGTCGAAGCCCGCGGGCGCTTCCGGGTCCTGCTCCAGCATCTTGTTGTCGGGGCCGATGTCGCCGGAGAAAAGAAGGCGCAGGGGCTTGCCGCTGTCGCGCGCCACCTCGACCTCCACCGAGGCGGATCCCAGGAGATGCCCGGCGTTCCAGAACCGTACCCGGATGCCCGGCACCGGTTCGAACCACATTTCATAGGCCGCATTGGTAAAGCTCTCGAGCGCCCTGGTGGCATCCTCGAGCGTATAGATGGGGTCGACCTCTTCCTCGCCGCGCTTGCGGCGCCGTTCGTTGAGCTGCCGCACTTCCATTTCCTGGATGTATCCGGAATCGGGCAGCATGATGCTGCAGAGGTCAACGGTCGGCGGCGTGCAGTGGATCCTGCCGCCGAAGCCGGCCTTTACCAGTTTCGGAATGAGGCCCGAATGATCGATGTGCGCGTGCGTGAGGATCATGGCGTTGACCAGGCCTGCGTCGAAGGGGAAGGGCCGGTAGTTGAGTTCGCGCTCGGTCTTCGATCCCTGGAACATGCCGCAGTCGATCAGCAGCTGCTGGCTGCCGGCCTCGAGCAGGTAGCAGGAGCCCGTGACAGTGCGGGCGGCACCATGGAAGCGCAGGCGGATGGACATGGCTTACTCCTTGGGCACAGCGAGGCCGCGGCGCAGCAGTTCGGCCCAGGCCTCCTGCGGGCTGTCGGCAAAGCCGAAGAGATCGAGGTCGGCCCGGTTGATCATGCGCGTCTCGGCAAGATGCTGGAAGTTGATGGTCTTCTTCCAGAAGACGGAATCATAGAGCACCACCGGCAACGCGTCGTCCATCTTTCCGGTCTGGCGCAGCGTCAGGATCTCGAAGAGCTCGTCCATGGTGCCGAAGCCGCCGGGGAAAACCACCAGGGCCGATGCCCGCATGGCGAAGTGCATCTTGCGCATGGCGAAGTAGTGGAAGCGGAAGGTGAGATCGGGGGTGGAATAGGCATTGGGTTCCTGTTCCATCGGCAACGTGATGTTGAAACCGATGGACGGCGCCCCGGCATCGAGGGCGCCGCGGTTGGCGGCCTCCATGATGCCCGGCCCGCCGCCGGTGGCGATCACGTTGCTCCGCATGGCATGATGGGTGTGCCTGGCGCCGCCCTCGAGCGACACGATGCGCGCCAGTTC
>JBGSNJ010000352.1:0-2815 GCA_041739715.1 Aestuariivirga sp. | reverse complement strand
GCGTGCCGGGCATCGGCTCGCCCCGCAGTTCCGGCAGCACGACCTGCCTCGCATCGGCGCGCGGCTTTGGACGGCCCGCCGTCTCGGGGTGGCCGTTGATCGAGATGTCGGCGATGTAGGTGAGAATTTTGGTCGCCCTGTCGCGCCGCTTCTTGAACTCGAAGAGCGCTGGCGTCGTGTCGATGAACTTCGTGCTGCAGGTATCGTTCAGGAATGCCGGATGCTTCAGGAGGTTCTCGACGAAGGCGATGTTGGTGGCGACACCGCGCACCCGGAATTCCGACAAGGCGCGGCTCATGCGCGCGATGGCCTGGTCCGGCGTCTGCGCCCAGGCCGTGACCTTCACGAGGAGCGAGTCATAGAAGCGCGTGATGACGGCGCCCGCATAGGCGGTGCCGCCGTCGAGCCTGATGCCCATGCCGGTGGCGGAACGGTAGGCGGTGATGCGGCCATAGTCCGGGATGAAATTGTTCTGCGGGTCTTCGGTGGTCACCCGGCATTGCAATGCATGACCGTAGAGCCGCACATCAACTTGCCGGGAAATGCCGGTGGCCTCGGCCAGCGTCTTGCCCTCGGCGATCAGGATCTGGGCGCGGACGATGTCGATGCCCGTCACCTGCTCCGTAACGGTATGCTCGACCTGGACACGCGGATTGACCTCGATGAAATAGAAGGCGCCGGTGTCCATATCCATCAGGAACTCGACGGTGCCTGCGCACTCGTATCCGACATGCGCGCAGATGCGGCGGCCGAGGTCGCAGATCTCCTGGCGCTGGGCGGCCGAGAGATAGGGCGCCGGAGCGCGCTCGACGACCTTCTGGTTGCGGCGCTGCACCGTGCAGTCGCGTTCATAGAGGTGATAGATCGAACCCTGCTTGTCCCCGAGGATCTGGACCTCGACATGCCGGGCGCGCTGGATCATCTTTTCCAGATAGCCCTCGCCGTTGCCGAAGGCCGACTGCGCCTCGCGGCGGCCCTCGAGCACTTTTGCCTCCAGCTCATCGGGACCATGGATCGGCCGCATACCTCGGCCGCCGCCGCCCCAGCTGGCCTTGAGCATCAAGGGATAGCCGACGGCCTCGGCCTGTCGCCGAATTTCGTCCATGTCGTCGCCCAGCACTTCGGTCGCCGGGATGACCGGGACACCGGCCGCCATCGCCACCCGCCGCGCGCTGGCCTTGTCGCCAAGCGCCCGCATGGTTTCGGCCTTGGGTCCGATGAAGGCGATCCCGGCCCGGTCGCACGCCTCCACGAAGTCCGGGTTCTCCGACAGAAGCCCGTAGCCGGGATGAATGGCGTCGGCATGGCACTCCTTCGCCACGCGGATGATTTCGGGGATCGAGAGATAGGCGGCAACCGGCCCCATCCCCTTGCCGATCCGATAGGCCTCGTCAGACTTGAAGCGATGCAGCGAGAACTTGTCTTCCTCGGCATAGACGGCGACGGTCTTCTTCCCAAGTTCGGTCGCCGCGCGCATCACGCGGATGGCGATCTCGCCACGGTTGGCCACCAGGACCTTCTTGAAACTTGCCATGTCGTCGTTTTCTCCCGAATTCTGCTGATGGCCACTTGGGCACGGGCCCATCCGCAGCGAAACCCCCACGTTTGCCTGATTTTCAGAAATCCACGCCGCTTTCCGCCGTCAAGGTTGGTCAGGTTTCTGTCGCAATGCAATAAATTTGTGTCAACGCGGCCGCATCGCACCATCGAAGTTTACAAGTTTATCTTTGTGCGCCGCAGCAAAGTGTGAAATCCTTCTGCCTTCACCAGAACGAACACGGGCAAGATGTCCATACAGACGGTACTTCACCACCTCACCCACTACCGCTACGACCGCCCGGTGATTCTGGGCCCGCAGGTCATCCGGCTCCGGCCGGCGCCGCACAGCCGCACGCGGGTCATCTCGCATTCGCTCAAGGTCAGCCCCGCCGACCACTTCGTCAATTACCAGCAGGACCCCTATGGCAACTGGTTGGCGCGCTACGTGTTTCCCAACCCGGTGCGCGAACTCAAGATCGAGGTCGATCTCGTCGCCGACATGACGGTCTACAATCCCTTCGACTTCTTCGTTGAGGAAAGTGCCGAGACCTGGCCTTTCGAATACCAGGAAGACATCCGCGCCGACCTCGTGATCTATCGCGAGACCGAACCTGCAGGCCCCGGCCTGCAGGGTTTCCTCGAGACGATCGACCGGACGCCGAAGCGCACGGTCGATTTCATCGTCGATCTCAACGCCAGGCTTGCGAGCACAATAGGCTATGTGATCCGCATGGAACCGGGCGTGCAACCGCCCGAGGAGACCTTCGTGCGCGGCACCGGCTCGTGCCGCGACACCAGCTGGGTTCTGGTCAACGCGCTGCGCCATCTGGGCTTTGCCGCGCGCTTCGTCTCGGGCTACCTCATCCAGCTCAAGCCCGACCTCGTGGCACTCGACGGACCGGCCGGCACCGATCATGACTTCACCGATCTCCATGCCTGGGCGGAAGTCTATATCCCCGGGGCGGGCTGGATCGGCCTTGACCCCACCTCCGGACTGCTCACCGGCGAGAGCCACATTCCGCTGGCCGCCACGCCGCATTTCCGCAATGCGGCGCCGATCTCCGGGCTGGCGTCCTATGCCGAAGTCGACTTCAATTTCGACATGCGCGTCGAGCGCGTCGCCGAGACGCCGCGCATCACCAAGCCGTTTTCCGAAGAGGCCTGGGCCGCACTCGACAAGCTGGGCCACGACGTCGATGCCGCGCTGGCGGCGGGTGACGTGCGCCTCACGCTGGGCGGCGAACCGACTTTCGTGTCGATCGACGACTTCGAGGCC
>JBGSNJ010000350.1:0-1976 GCA_041739715.1 Aestuariivirga sp. | reverse complement strand
GGCCTCGACAGCCTGGCCGCAATTGCCGCCAATGTGCCGCCAGGCCGGCCGGTCCTGGTGGCCGCCGATGCGCGAAGGGAAGAGGTCTATGCCGCTGGTTTCGATGCGGATGGCACGCGCCGCTTCGGACCGGAGGTGATGAGTCTCAGGGAAGCCGCAGGCCGCCTGGCGCCGGGAAGTGTGTTGCTCGGCACCGCGGCCGAGCGGATCATGGCAATTGCCGGTGCAGCGGACTGGCTTCATCCTCCTGGAGTCGATCTTCCGGACGCCGCAGCGCTGGCCCGGCGTTCTGCGATGCTTCCCCGGCCCGGCTCCATGCCGCAACCGATCTATCTTCGTTCGGCCGATGCCACACCGCAGCCGCTTGCGATGAATGAACCGCTCTTGCGCACGGCAGTTGCCGTCGATGCTGCGGCGTTGGCCCTCCTCCATGCCGAATGCTTCGACACCGCCTGGTCTGCCAGCGAATTTGCCAGCCTCATGCTCATGCCGGGCACAGAAGTGCTCACGGCTTTCGATGGACCGGAGCCGCTGGCTTTCCTGATGACGCGCAGGGCGGCCGACGAAGCAGAGATCGTCGCCATCGCAACACGTCCCGGCGCCCGCCGCCGAGGCCTGGCGCGACGGTTGCTCGATCATCAGTCAATGGTGCTTCTCGCGTCCAGCATCGTCACGCTGTTCCTTGAGGTCTCATCCTCCAACGCCGCAGCCCGAGGCCTCTACGAGAGCCTCGGCTTCAGGCCTGCTGGCCTGCGCCGCAACTACTATGATCGCGGCGGCGGTTTGCGCGAGGATGCGGTGGTGATGCGCAAGGACCTGGTGCCGCGATGACGCCGCGGTCATTCCTTCTGCTGACCGTCTTCGCTGCCGTCACCCTCACGCTGATGCCGCTGCAGCAGCTCTTCGTCTGGTTCTGGCCCGGCTTGGCGCGCCGGTTTCCCATGCACTATCATCGTATGATCTGCGGCCTCCTCGGCATCAGGCTGCGCGTCATCGGTCGGCCACCCCGCCAAGGGCCTGTGCTGATTGCCAGCAATCATGTAAGCTGGATCGATATCCTGGTGCTCAGCGCAATCGCACCGCTGTCTTTCATCGCCAAGCGCGAGGTGGGCCGCTGGCCCTTCTTCGGCAGCCTGGCAAGGCTGCAACGCACCGTCTTCATCGACCGCGACCGCCGTCATGCCACCGGCAACGCCCGCGACGAGATGCGGGATCGTTTCAGGGCAGGTGACATCCTGGTACTTTTCGCCGAGGGCACCACAGGCGATGGCCGCAGCATCCTGCCCTTCAAGAGCGCCTTCTTCGGTGCCGCCGAGTATCCGGGCGTCCTGGTCCAGCCGGTGACGCTGGCCTATACGGGCCACCATGGTCTGCCGATGGACCGGCGCACGCGGCCGTCCTATGCCTGGTACGGTGATATGGACCTGGCGCCGCACCTGATCGAGGCCATCGCCACCGGTCCAGTCGATGTCACGGTCATCTTCCACGAGGCCCTGTCGCTCTCGGGCGAAAGGACCCGCAAGCATCTGGCCGCCCATGCCGAGGCCGAGGTGCGCGCCGGCCTGGTAAGCGCGCTTCACCATCCTGCCAAAATGGGTTAGGAGCTGCCCGCCATGGACCCCTTCTCCAAGAAGGTCTTCGTCAAGACCTACGGCTGCCAGATGAATGTCTATGACAGCGAGCGCATGCGCGATGTGCTTGCACCCCTGGGCTATGCCGAAACCGATCGGCCCGAAGAGGCCGACCTGGTCATCCTCAACACCTGCCACATCCGCGAGAAGGCGGCCGAGAAGGTCTATTCCGAACTGGGAAAGATCTGCCGCATGAAGCAGGACCGCGCAGCCGCGGGTCGGGAGATGGTCATCGCCGTTGCCGGCTGCGTCGCCCAAGCGGAAGGCGAGGAAATCGTGCGCCGCGCTCGCGCCGTCGACCTCGTGTTCGGCCCCCAGACCTACCATCGCCTGCCGCAGCTTCTG
>JBGSNJ010000333.1:0-9656 GCA_041739715.1 Aestuariivirga sp. | reverse complement strand
CTGACGGCGCGAAACGCCGCAGTGCGCGAGAATGGCGTCAGACCAGTCGCGCGCGCCGCAATCCAGGAGCAGGCTTCCGGCGGCGTCGCTCATGTCGGTGGCAAAGGTACCGGTCATCTGCAGCCGCACATAGTCCTTCGGCAGGAGCAGATGGGCCGTGTCGCGCAGGATTTCAGGCTCGTATTGCCGCAGCCAGATCAGCTTCGGCGCGGTGAAGCCCGGCATGGGAATGACGCCCGCGATCGTGCCGATCTCGGCCAGATCAGCATTGAGACGGCTGGCCTCGCCATGCGAACGGCCGTCGTTCCAGATGATGGCCGGCCGCAAGGGACGGCCAGTGGCGCCAAGCAGGACCGCGCCATGCATCTGGCCCGAAAGCCCGATAGCCCTGATCGTGCTCCAGGCCGGTCCGGCCTGCGCCCGCAGCTGGGCCACGGCATCCGTGGTGGCACGCCACCAGTCATCGGGATCCTGCTCGGACCAGAGCGCCTGCGGCCGCGACGTAGCGACGGCGACCGTGGCCGTCGCAAAGCCGTTCTCATCACCGTCGACAAGAAGGGCCTTGACGGCGGACGTCCCGATGTCGATGCCAAGAAACACTGGGGGCGCCGCTACGCCGCGCCAGCGGATTTTTCGGCGACGACCATGTAGTTCACGGCCATGTCCCTGCTCTTGCGCCAGGTGCCCGAGAACGGGCTGTAGGTCACTCCCACTTCATCGCGAATGTCGGCCTGGTTCGTGGCCAGCCAGCCCCGAAGTTCTTCCGGCGTGATGAACTTCTCCCACTGATGCGTGCCCTTGGGCAGCCAGCCCAGCACATACTCCGCGCCCACGATGGCGAGTCCGAAGGACTTGAGCGTTCGGTTCAGGGTGGCCACAAACATCAGGCCCCCGGGCTTCAACATGGCGGCACAGCTCCCAGTGTAGGCTGCGGGATCGGCCACATGCTCGATCACCTCCATGTTGAGGATGACGTCGAACCGCTCGCCCGCAGCCGCGAGGTCCTCGGCGGTGCCGACACGATAATCGATAGCGAGTCCGACCTCGTCTGCATGCACCGTCGCGGTCTTGATGTTCTTCTCGGACGGGTCGACGCCCACCACCGTCGCGCCGAGCCTGGCCATGGGTTCGCAGAGCAGTCCGCCGCCGCAGCCGATGTCGAGAAACCGCAAGCCGGCAAAAGGCTGGCGCTCGAGGGGATCAAGGCCAAGACGGCCGCAGACCTGCTCCTTGATGTACTGCAGGCGCACGGGGTTGAAGACATGGAGCACCCCGAACTTGCCTTTCGGGTTCCACCATTCGGCGGCCATTTTCGAGAATTTCTCGACCTCTGACGGATCGAGCGAAGGCGCGGCGGCTGTCATTTACGGGTTCCGGAAATTTGCTCGGGCCATTATTGCATAAGCCAGGGCTGTCATCTATGAGTACGCCGCGCCGCACCCGGGGGTTCAGTCGACGATCAGATTTGGCCACTGGCCGGACTCTTTCGCAGGGTTCGGACGGCAGGGACATTGAAAGGTTTGGGCCGATGGGCCGTTTGGTCATGAAGTTCGGTGGGACGTCGGTTGCGGACATCGACCGCATCCGCAACGTCGCGCGCCATGTCGAACGCGAGGTCAAGGCCGGCCACCACGTGGCAGTCGTGGTCTCCGCCATGTCGGGCACCACTGACCGCCTGGTCGGCTGGTGCCGCGAAGCCGCAGCCGTGCATGACGCACGCGAGTACGATGCTGTCGTGGCCTCCGGCGAACAGGTAACCTCGGGCCTGCTCGCGATCGTGCTGCAGGACATGGGCATTCCCGCGCGGTCCTGGGCCGGGTGGCAGATCCCGATCAAGACCGATGGGGTCCATGGTGCAGCCCGCATCGCCGCCATCGATGGCGCGGAACTGCGCCGCCGCATGGAACAGGGTCAGGTGGCGGTGATCGCAGGCTTCCAGGGAATTGGCCCCGACCGCCGCATCACCACGCTGGGCCGCGGCGGATCGGACACCTCGGCGGTGGCCGTGGCAGCGGCGCTCGATGCAGCCTGCGACATCTATACCGATGTCGATGGCGTCTATACCGCCGATCCGCGCATCGTCTCTTCGGCCCGGAAACTGGACCGCATTTCCTACGAGGAGATGCTAGAACAGGCTTCGCTGGGTGCCAAGGTGCTGCAGACCCGTTCAGTTGAACTGGCCATGGTCTACAAGGTACCGTTGCAGGTACGCTCGAGCTTCGAGCCGCCCGACTCGCCCGACCAGAACAAGCCCGATGGGACCGGCCCCGGAACACTCGTTTGCGATGAGGAACGTATCGTGGAACAGCATGTCGTCAGTGGTATCGCCTATTCGCGCGACGAGGCGAAGGTCGCCATCCGCAAGGTCAAGGACCAGCCAGGGGTCTCCGCCTCGCTGTTCGGCCCGCTGGCGGAAGCCGACATCAGCGTCGACATGATCGTGCAGAACATCTCCGCCGACGGATCGACGGCGGACATCACCTTCACGGTGGCGCGCAAGGATCTGCGCAAGACGCTGGAAGTCCTCAGCGGCGTGAAGGACAAGATCGGCTTTGCCGACATCCAGCATTCCGCCGACGTGGCCAAGGTCTCGGTGGTGGGCATCGGGATGCGCAGTCATGCCGGCGTAGCCGCCAAGATGTTCCGCTCGCTGGCGGAGAAGGGAATCAACATCCAGGCGATCACCACTTCGGAGATCAAGGTGAGTGTGCTGATCGACGAGGCCTATACCGAGCTCGCGGTGCGCGCCCTGCACACTGCCTATGGACTGGACGCAAAGCACTGAACCGATGCGCCTGTTCATCACCCATAGCCAGCCCGACTGCATGCGCGTCAAAACGGTGCGCGTGACCACGCGCGAGGACACAGGCTGATGGCTGGCTCTGCCCTTGGCCCGCGTGTCCTGCTCAAGCGGCTCCGCGAGGTCATGGCGGAGCCGGTTGCTGCGCAAAAGCGGCTCGACAAGATCGTCAAGGTCATCGCTGCCAACATGGTGGCAGAGGTTTGCTCCATCTATGTGATGCGGCCAGGCGACGTGCTGGAGCTCTATGCCACCGAAGGCCTGAAGGGCGAAGCCGTCCACAAGTCCAAGCTCAAGACCGGCGAGGGCCTCGTGGGCACCATTGCCGAGGAGGCGATCGGCCTCAACCTTGCCGAGGCCCAGGATCATCCGGCCTTCAAGTATCTGCCCGAGACCGGCGAAGAGATCTATCACGCCTTCCTCGGCGTGCCGATCATGCGCGCCGGCACGGTCATCGGCGTGCTGGTGGTGCAGAACCGCACGCGGCGCCACTACACCGAAGAGGAAGAAGAGGCGCTGCAGACCACAGCCATGGTGCTGGCCGAGGTCATCGCCTCGGGCGAGCTTCGCGAGGTTGCAAGCGAAGTTGCCGCCGACGTGGCCCATGTGCGCAGCCATGTCATCCGCGGCGATTCACTGGCCGAGGGCGTGGCGCTTGGCTACGCGGTCCTGCACGAACCCCGCGTCGTCATCCTCAACCTCATCGCCGAGAATGTGCCCGCCGAGCGCAAGCGGCTGGAAGATGCCATTCATCAGCTGCGCACCCATGTGGACGAGCTGCTCGACGGGTCGGATGCACAACGCGCCACTGAGTACTCGGATGTGCTCGAAACCATCCGTATGTTCGCCCATGACAAGGGCTGGGTGAACCGGCTTCGCGAGGCGATCGACACCGGCCTCACCGCCGAGGCCGCGGTGGAGCGCGTACAGAACGACAATCGCGCCCGCATGATGCGTACGCCCGATCCCTATCTCCGCGACCGCATGCACGATCTCGACGACCTGTCGAACCGGCTGCTGCGCATCCTGACCGGCGCCATGGCCACGGCCTCGCGCAGCGACCTTCCGCAGAACGCGATCGTGGTGGCGCGCAACATGGGTCCGGCGGAACTCCTCGACTATGACCGCACCAAACTGCGGGGCGTGATCCTCGAGGAAGGCGGCAAGACCAGCCATGTCGCCATCGTGGCGCGGGCGCTGGGCATTCCCGCCGTGGGCCAGGCGGAAGGGCTCATCGATCTGATCGATACCGGAAGCCCGCTCATCGCCGATGGCGGAACGGGCGAGGTTTTCGTGCGGCCCACCGCCGACCTGCAGAAGGCCTATGCCGAGAAGGTTCGCTTCTATGCCAAGAAGCAGGCCCAGTATGCGGCGTTGCGCGATGTTCCCGCCGTCTCGAGAGACGGCGTCAAGATCGAGCTCAACATCAATGCCGGCCTGATCGTCGACCTGCCGCATCTGCATGATTCCGGCGCCGAAGGCATCGGGCTCTACCGCACCGAACTGCAATTCATGCTGGCCCAGCGCTTCCCGCGGCTGACTTCGCAGATCCGGCACTATTCCACCATCATCGAGCAGGCGCGCGGAAAGCCGGTAACCTTCCGCACACTCGATATCGGCGCCGACAAGATCCTGCCCTACCTGCGCCAACCCAAGGAAGAGAACCCCGCGCTCGGCTGGCGCTCGATCCGCATGTCGCTGGACCGCCCGGCCCTGCTGCGCCTGCAGCTGCGCGCCCTGATGCTGGCGGCCGATGGCGCGCCGCTCAAGGTCATGTTCCCGATGATCGCCGATGTCGATGAGTACAAGCGGGCAATCGAGGTGGTCGAGATCGAGAAGGCCTATCTGCTGAAGCGCGGACACAGGTTGCCCCAGCCGCTGAAGCTGGGCGTGATGATCGAGATCCCATCGCTCATCTGGCAGCTCGACCATCTGCTTCCGCAGGTCGACTTCGCCTCCATCGGGTCGAACGATCTGGTGCAGTTCCTCTTCGCGTCCGACCGCGGCAATCCCAGGCTTGCAGGCCGTTATGACCCGCTGAGCCCGGCTGCGCTTGGCGCAATGCGGCAGATCGTCGAGAAGGCCGAACAGCATGGCAAGCCGGTGACCCTGTGCGGCGAACTGGGCGGACGGCCGCTGGAAGCGATGGGCCTCATCGGCATCGGCCTGACGTCAATCTCGATGGTGCCCTCTGCCGTGGGCGCGGTGAAGGCCATGGTGCGAACCCTCGACCGCGGCAGATTGTGGAGCTTCATGGAGCCACTGCTGCGTAGCCCCCTGCACTCGATCCGTCCGGAGCTGCTGGAATTCGCCCAGCGCAACGGCGTGGTACTGTGAACACGCGTCCGCGTTAGCAAGCCGTTCACCATTCTCGGTCATTTTAGGGGAAAGTTTGCCTTAGCAAACGGTTAACGGACCCGTAACCGAGAGTAGCACCATGCGTGACAGCACCGCCGATCAGGACCGCACGAGTCCGGCCGCAATCGAGTACGTCCGCGAGAAGCCGGACGGAACCCTCGATCCTCTTGGCGAAGCCGGCTGGTATCTGCAGCACGAGCGCGAAACACGCGGCGAGACGCTGGATCAGGCCGGCGAGATGACCGGCATCCATCCTTATCACATCGAGGCCATCGAATACGGTGACATGACTCGCATGCCCGAGCGTGTCGAAGCCCTGGAAATGATCGGCACCTATGCACAGTACCTGGGCTTCGACCCGGAACCCCTGGTCCAGCATTACGCCCAGTTCCTGCCGCGCCCGGTCATCGCACCGAAGGCCAATCATCCCGCCAACCCGGCGCCACTGTCGAGCGCCAAGATCCTGAAGTTCGGCAAACTGCCGCAGATGCCGAAGTTCGCCTTCAAGCTGAACGGAATTCCCGGCGGCGCCGGCGGCCTTGTCGCATCGCTGGCCGGTGCGGTGATGCTGTTCGCCGGCGTCAGCTACATGATGATGCCGGATGCGGCCGACCTCGCGCCTTCCGGACAGATGGCCGAGACGCGCGAACTGCCCCAGATCGAGCCGCCGACCACGCCGGCCGAGGGCGAGACGGCCGAGATCAAAATCACCGACGAACCGATGACGGACGACGAGCGCGTCGCGGCAGCCGCCGAATACACGGCAGACGATCTCGCAGGCACCGGCCTCGACGGGCTTGACGACCTGATCAGCAAGTCGATTCCGGCGTCCAAGGAACAGACGGCTTCCATCGGGGCCGTGCCCTCGGCCGACGATGTCGCAATGACGGGCGACGGGCGCGAATTCGGCATCAAGAACGAGGACAGCCGACTGACGCTGAAGGCCAAGGCGCCCGTGTGGATCCGCATCGAGGACGCCCGCGGCAACGTGGTGCTGACCCAGATGCTGAACAAGGGCGACACCTACAAAGTGCCGAATCGCGAGGGCCTGGTGGTCATCGCGCGTGATGGCGGACTGCTCGCCTACCTCATCGATGGCAAGGAAAAGGGAATCCTCGGCACGCCGGGCGAAATCCTGGTCGGCCGGCCGCTCGATCTCAAGACCCTGGGCGGCAAGGGCTGATCGGCAGCGCTTGCGCGGACTTGTTCAGCGCGTCGCCAGCGCATCTGTCGCGATCGACGGCCGCATTGCGGCTGACATCGGCCGCGGCTTTCTGGTCCTGGTCTGTGCCATGGCGGGCGACCGCGAGGCCGATGCCGACACCCTCGCCCGCAAGATCGCGGCACTTCGCATCTTCAAGGACGATGCCGGCAAGATGAACCTGCCGCTGGCCGCCGTGGATGGCGCCGTGCTTGTGGTCAGCCAGTTCACGCTCGCCGCCGATGGCATGGAGAACGGCAATCGGCCGGGCTTCTCGCGGGCCGCGCCACCGGCCGAGGGAGAACGGCTCTACCAGCGATTCTGTTCTGCCCTGAGCAGTCACGGATTGCGGGTCGAGACCGGCGTCTTCGGCGCGGACATGCGGGTGAGCCTCGTCAATGATGGCCCGGTGACCATTTGGTTCGATACCGCAAAGTCTCCGTGAGCCACTTTGCGAAAGCGCCGGGCATCGGCTACAAGCGCCGCCCATGACTGCCGTTGCCATCGAAAAACTGGATCGCATCATCCATCGTTTCTCGTCCGTCGAGCATGCGCTTTCGAGCGGCGCATCAGGCGAATCCTTCGTGAAGCTGTCGAAGGAGTATTCCGAGCTCGAGCCCGCGGCGCGCGCCGCCATGGGGCTGAAGAAGGCCTATGGCGAGCGGCGCGACGTCGAGGACATGCTGGCGGCCGGAGGCGAGATGGCGGATATGGCCGCGGCCGAAAGGCCGGAGCTCGACTCGCGCATCGCACAGATGGAACACGACATCCGCATTCTCCTGCTGCCCAAGGATGCGGCCGACGAACGCAACGTGATCCTCGAGGTTCGCGCCGGCACCGGCGGCGACGAGGCCGCCATCTTCGCCGGCGACCTTTTCCGCATGTATCAGCGCTATGCGTCGTCGAAGGGCTGGAAAGTGGAAGTGATCTCGGCCAGCGAGGGCGAGCACGGCGGCTACAAGGAAGTCATCTCGAACATCTACGGTTCCGGCGCTTTCGCCCACCTGAAGTTCGAATCGGGCGTGCACCGTGTGCAGCGTGTGCCGGCAACCGAAACGCAGGGCCGGATCCATACATCCGCCGCCACGGTCGCCGTGCTTCCCGAGGCCGAGGAAGTGGATATCAAGATCGAGGACAAGGATCTGCGCATCGATGTGTTCCGCTCCTCCGGACCAGGCGGACAGTCGGTGAACACAACCGATTCGGCGGTGCGCATCACCCACATCCCGACGGGCATCGCCGTGGCCCAGCAGGACGAGAAGTCCCAGCTCAAGAACAAGAACAAGGCGATGAAGATCCTGCGGGCGAGGCTCTATGAACTGGAACGCCAGCGGATCGACGACGCCCGCTCCGCCCAGCGCAAGGGCCAGGTCGGATCCGGCGACCGCTCGGAGCGCATCCGCACCTATAACTTCCCGCAGGGGCGGGTGACCGACCACCGCATCAATCTCACCCTCTACAAGCTCGACCAGATCATCGAGGGCCCGGCGCTCGAAGAACTTGTCCAGGCCCTGATGACAAGCCATCAGGCCGAGCTCCTGGCGGCCGAGGACAATGCCGCCTGACTCAATCGCTGAAGCGCTGCTGGCGGCGCGGCGCCGGCTGGCCCTCACCAGCGACACGGCTGCGCTGGACGCCCGTCTCCTGTTGCAGGCAGCAGCCAATGTGAACCACGAAGACATCATCGCCGAGCCGGATCGCATTCTTTCTCCGCAGGCGCTGGCAGGATTCGAAGCATTCGTGATGCGGCGCCTCGCCCATGAACCCGTTTCGCGCATCCTCGGCGCCCGCGACTTCTATGGCCGCAGTTTCAGGCTGACGCCCGACGTGCTCGATCCCCGCCCCGACACCGAAACCCTGATTGACGCCGCGCTGGCGCTGATCGGGTCCCGGTCGTGCCTGCTCGATCTGGGCACCGGCTCGGGCATCATTGCGGTGACAATCCTGGCGGAGCGTCCCGGCACGACCGGCCTTGCCACCGATCTTTCGCCTGAGGCGCTCGCCGTCGCCCGATCGAATGCGGAGTGGCACGGCGTGCTGTCCCGCCTGCAGCTGCGGCAGGGCTCATGGTTCGCGCCGGTGAGCGGCAGCTTCGACCTGATCCTTTCCAACCCCCCTTACATCCCCGCCAGCGACATTCCCAGACTTGCCGCCGACGTGCGCGACTTCGATCCCCTGGCTGCGCTGTCTGGCGGGCCGGACGGGCTTGAGGCCTATCGGGCCATCGCCCGCCACGCGGCGGCCCATCTGAACCCCGACGGTCATGTGCTGGTCGAGATCGGCGTCGGCCAGGCGGACGATGTGTCAGCCCTCTTCGCTGCGGCCGGATTTATCAATATCGAACGATTTCAAGATCTTGGGGGCCATGATCGATGCCTCTCGCTCAGGCTTGGTTAACGCTGCGTCCTGTGGACACGGCCAAACAAAAGCATTGGAAATCAGCCGCCACTCCGCTAGATACGGTGCGTAGAGTTTTTCTGCCCTTTGTGATGGCGCCGGGGCGAAGCGTGGATGACCGGCTGGGAACTGGCGGTCCGACATACTAAATCCGGATCAAATCGGGGGATTGGCATGGCCTGCGGCAGGCCCGGCCAGCGGCAGCGACTCACAGCAACCAACGGGTTCGTATTTGGAAAAGCTCAAGTCTTGAGCATCGGTCCGACAGGTTCCGTCACGCATGTGCGGGAGCCCAAGGACGAACAGAACCCAGCGACCAGGACACGATATGAGAACCGGGCACAACAAGCAGCGTAACCGTAACCGCCATCGCAGCAGCGGCGGGGGCGGAGGCGGCGGAGGCGGAGGCGGCGGCAATCCGCTGAGCCGGGTCTATGAGAGCAACGGGCCGGATGTGAAGGTCCGGGGCACCGCACAGACCATCGCCGACAAATATCTCCAGCTGGGACGCGATGCCCAGGTCTCTGGCGACAATGTCACGGCCGAGAGCTACTACCAGTTCGCCGAGCACTATCTCCGCATCGTGGCCGCAGCCCAGGCCTATAACCAGCAAATGCAGCAGCAGTTCCGCCGCCCTGACGACGATCAGGACGAGGAGGGCGACGAGGATGGTGCCGAGATTCAGGCCCAACCGCGCGCTGCCGATCAGGGCCAGGGCGAACAACCGCGGGAGAGCGACGGCGAGCGCCAGCAGCAGCCGCAGCAGAATTTCCGCCAGAACCGCGATCAGCGCGACGACCGCGGCAACCGCGACAACCGTGACCGCAACCGGCCCCGCTTCCAGGACCGTCGTGATGGCCAGCCGGCCGGCAACGCCGAAGCCCGTGGCAATGTGCAGCC
>JBGSNJ010000324.1:0-7909 GCA_041739715.1 Aestuariivirga sp. | reverse complement strand
CGGCCTGGACGAGGTCCGCGAGCAGGCGCACGCCCGGCTCGATCTTTGCCTCGTCGATGGACGAGAAGGCGAGGCGGAAGTGATTGCGCGGCGGCTTGGCCACGCCGAAGTTGATGCGCCCGGGCTCGATGAGGATGCCCTTCGCGGCCGCGGCTCTGGCCAGGTCTTCGCTGTCCAGGCCCTGAGGGCCGGTCACCCAGAAGCTGGTGCCGCCGAAACTCGGAATGCGCGAGGCATTGGGCATATGCGCGTTGAGCGCCGCACCCATCACCTCCCAGCGGCTGCGGTATTCGCGGTGCAGGCGGCGGATCAGCGTGTCGTGATGTCCGAGCGACAGGAACAGCGCCGCAGTGCGCTGGTTGTTGTTGGGCGCGTGGCGCACCATCAGGCGGCGCAGCGCGCGGGCCTCGGCGATCAGCGTCTTCGGTCCCACCATGAAGCCGAGGCGCAGGCCGGGGAAGAGCGTCTTGGAGAGCGACCCCACGTAGATGACGCGGCCCTCGTCATCGAGTGACTTGAGCGCCGGGCAGGGTTCGTTGACGTAGTTGGTCTCGAATTCGTAGTCGTCCTCGATCACCACCATGTCGCGCTGCGAGGCGAATTTCAAAAGTTCCATGCGCCGCTCCAGCGGCATGGTGACGGTGGTCGGGAACTGGTGGCTGGGCGTGGTGAAGACAATGTTCGCATCGCGCAGCGGATCGGTGAAGGTGATGCCCTGTTCATCGACCGGGATCAGCGCCACGTTGCGCGTCTTCAGCCGGAAGATGTTGCGCATGTCGGGATAGCCCGGCTCTTCCATCGCCACGCGGGTGTCAGGACCGGCCAGCAGGCTGGTCAGCAGGTAGAGCGCATTCTGTGCTCCCAGCGTGATGAGGATCTCGTCGTCGCTGGCCATGATGCCGCGGCGCGGCAGGATGCGGCGGCGGATCTGCTCGACCAGCAGCGGATCGTCATGGGCCCAGGTATCGTTGGTCCAGGAGCCCAGCCATTTCTTGCCCAGCGCCTGGCGGGCGCAGTCGCGCCACTCGGCCAGCGGAAAGAGATTGTGGTCCACCTGGCCGTAGATGAAGGGATAGGCGTAGCTCTGCCAGTCCAGCGGCTTGGTGATGTTCTCCTGCGCGGCCGGATCCTTGACCAGGCGGGCCGTCCAGTCGATCTCGCCGGAGGCCCGCGCCGCCGGCGCAAGGCGCTGCGGCGTGACGCTGTCCAGTGCCTTCTCGGCGACGTAATAGCCCGAGCGCTCGCGGGCCACGAGATAGCCGTCGTCCAGCATGCCCTGATAGGCCAGCACCACGGTGTTGCGCGACACCGACAGGCTCTTGGCCATCTTTCGGGTGGAGGGGATCGGTTCCTCTCGCGCCAGCTGTCCGTCGAGGATGGCCGAGACCAGGGCCTCGCGGATCTGGGTCTGCAGGCTGGCATGCTCGCTGCGCCGGATATGGACAAGCCAGTCGCGCACATTGGTCCCTGTGAATAAGGCATCTGGACCTATCATAGTGCCAATTCGCGGGATAAGGTAGCCCGGAAACGCCAGCGGAAGCCGATGACCGAACCCGTTCTCAATACCTCGCCCAAGACCTGGGACGAGGTCAAGACGACCACATGCTACATGTGCGCCTGCCGCTGCGGCATCAAGGTCTATCTCAAGGACGGCACCGTCAGATACATCGATGGCAACCGAGATCACCCGGTGAACAAGGGCGTGATCTGCGGCAAGGGTGCGTCCGGCATCATGCAGCACTATTCCCCGGCGCGGCTGTCCAAGCCACTCATCCGGGTGGGCGAGCGGGGCTCGGGCGAATTCCGCGAGATCGAGTGGGAGGAGGCGCTGCGCACCGCCACCCTGTGGCTGTCCGAGGTGCGCAACAGCGATCCGAAGAAGCTCGCCTTCTTCACCGGGCGCGATCAGAGCCAGGGGCTCACCGGCTGGTGGGCCACGCAATTCGGCACGCCAAACTATGCCGCGCATGGCGGGTTCTGCTCGGTCAACATGGCGGCGGCCGGGCTCTACACCTTCGGCGGCAGCTTCTGGGAGTTCGGCGAGCCCGACTGGAAGCACACGAAATACTTCCTGCTCTTCGGCGTGGCCGAGGATCACGCCTCGAACCCGATCAAGACCGGACTGGGCAGGCTCAAGGCGCGCGGGGCCAAGGTGGTCTCGATCAATCCGATCCGCACCGGATACTCGGCCGTTGCCGATGAATGGATCGGCATTCGCCCCGGCACGGATGGGCTCTTCGTGGGCGCCCTCATTCACGAATTGCTCTCCGCGCAGAAGATCGACGGCGACTATCTGCAGCGCTACACCAATGCGCCCTGGCTGGTGATCGAGAATCCCGGCGGCGCGGACGACGGGCTCTTTGCCCGCAATGCGCAGGGATCGGCCCTGGTGATGGACCACCATTCTGGTTCGCCCATGCCGGCCCTGTCGCCCGATGCGCTGCCGAAGCTGATGGGGCGCTTCAAGCTGTCGGACGGACGCCGCGTGGTGACGAGCTTCCAGCTTATCGCCGAGCGCTATCTGTCGCCCGACTGGGCGCCGGAGGCCGTCTCCGCCCGCTGCGGCGTGCCGGCCGCCACCATCAGGCGGATTGCCGCCGAACTGGCCGAGGTCGCCTTCAGCCAGCAGGTCGAGCTTGATATTCCGTGGACGGATCACCTTGGCCGTTTCCACGAGAAGACGGTGGGCCGCCCGGTCTCGATGCATGCCATGCGGGGCATCTCGGCCCATGCCAATGGCTTCCAGACCTGCCGCACGCTGCACCTGCTGCAGATCATCCTCGGTACCATCGATGTGCCAGGCGGCTTCCGCTACAAGCCGCCCTTTCCCAAGCCTGCGCCGCCGGGCGTCAAGCCCGCGGGCAAGCCGGGGCAGGTGAAGCCCAACACACCCTTGCCCGGGCCACCGCTCGGCTTCGTGACCTCGCCCGACGATCTGCTGATCGATGCGGACGGCCATCCGCAGCGAATCGACAAGGCCTATAGTTGGGACGCGCCGCTCGCCGCGCATGGCATGATGCACATGGTCATCACCAACGCGGCGAAGAGGGACCCGTACGGCATCGACGTCCTGTTCATGTACATGGCCAACATGAGCTGGAACTCGGCGATGAACGTGCCGGACACGCTGAAGTATCTCACGCAGAAGGATCCGGCCACCGGCGACTACACGATTCCGCGCATCATCTACTCCGATGCCTATGCGTCCGAGATGGTCCACTACGCCGACCTGATCCTGCCGGATACCACCTATCTCGAGCGCTGGGACTGCATCTCGCTGCTCGACCGCCCGATCTCGGAGGCCGATGGCCCGGCCGATTCCATCCGTCAGCCGGTGGTGGAGCCTGATCGCGACGTGCGTCCCTTCCAGGAGGTTCTGCTTGACCTCGGCGCGCGGCTCGGCCTTCCGGGCATGACCCGCACCGACGGCAGCCCGCGCTATCCGGGCGGCTATGCCGATTACATCGTGAACCACGAACGCGCACCGGGGCTTGGGCCGCTCGCCGGCTTCCGCGGTTCCAACGGCAAGGCGCAGGGGCGGGGCGCGCCCAATCCCGAACAGCTGCAGCATTACATCGACAATGGCTGTCACTGGTTCTACGAGCTGCCCGATCACATGAAGTACTACCGCCATGTGAACTGGGCCTACCTCGACTGGGCCACCTTCTTTGGCTTCGTCGGCAAGCCCGAACCGATCATCCACCAACTCTACTGCGAGCCGTTGCAGAAATTCCGTCTGGCCGCGGCAGGCCACGGCAAGGTCGTTCCGCCCGCCGCGCACCGCGCCCGGATCCGCGATCACTTCGACCCCATTCCCTTCTGGTATCCGCCCTTCGAGGGCCAGATGGTGAGCGAGGCCGAGTATCCCATGCATGCGGTGACGCAGCGCCCCATGGCCATGTATCACTCCTGGGGCTCGCAGAACGCCTGGCTGCGCCAGATCCTCGGGCGCAACTGGCTCTACATGGCGCGCGAGCGGGCAGGCGACCTCGGCATCGCCGATGGCGACTGGGTGACCGTCACCTCGCATCACGGGACGATCAAGGCGCAGGCGAAGCTCATGGATGGTGTCAATCCGGACACGGCCTGGACGTGGAATGCGATCGGCAAGCGCTCCGGGGCCTGGGGCCTTTCTCCGGATGCGCCGGAGGCGAAAAAGGGCTTTCTGCTGAATCACTTGATCTCGGAACTTCTGCCGGAACGTGAAGGCGGCTACCGCTATTCCAACAGCGATCCGGTGACCGGGCAGGCGGCCTGGTACGATCTCCGTGTCCGCATCGAGAAGGCCGCCGGCCAGGAGCCGGAGAGCGCGCCGCAGTTTGCGACTCTGAAGAAGCTGAAGAGGGCGAAATGACCTCGCTGCCGCCGCCCGCCGCAAAGAAACTGGGCCTGGTGATCGATCTCGACACCTGCGTCGGCTGCCAGGCCTGCGTCACCTCCTGCAAGGAGTGGAACACGCAAGGCTATTCGGCGCCACTTAGCGACTACGACCCCTATGGATCCGACCCGGACGGCGTCTGGCTCAACCGAGTGCACGGCTACGAGGTGAAGGAGCAGGGCCAGGACCAGACCCGCATCGTGCATTTCCCGCGCTCTTGCCTGCATTGCGAAACGCCGGCCTGCGTGACCGTCTGCCCCACCGGCGCCTCCTACAAGCGCGCGGAAGACGGCATCGTGCTGGTGAACCCGGACACCTGCATCGGCTGCAAGCTCTGTTCCTGGGCCTGTCCCTATGGCGCGCGCGAATATGACCTCGCCCAGGGCGTGATGAAGAAGTGCACGCTCTGTGTGGACCGCATCTACAACGAAAACCTGGAGCCGGAGGACCGCCAGCCCGCCTGCGTGAAGGCCTGCCCGACCGGGGCCCGCCATTTCGGCGATCTCGGCGATCCGGTGTCTCCCGTGTCGCAGCTCGTTGCGGAGCGGGGCGGCTATGACCTGCTGCCCGAGATGGGCTACCGGCCGGTCAACAAGTACCTGCCGCCACGCGCCCGCCGCGATGCGACGAACACGTCGGAGATCGCGCTGCCGAAGCCTGACGGATCCGCCTTCGACCGGCTCTTCGCCTGGGCTGACCGGCTGCTCTCGGCCAAGGCTGGCGCATCCAAGGCCGACCTGACCGACTATTCCGGCAAGCTCGAGGGCTGAGATGCATCCCGCCTATTCGGTCATCCTCTTCACGACCGCGTCCGGCGCAGGCTATGGGCTGCTGGCCTTGCTCGGGCTCGTGGGATTCAACCACGGCCAGGCCTCGAGCATCGCCTTTGCGCTGGTCTCGGTTCTCGTCGCGCTGGCGCTGATCACGGTGGGACTGCTGTCGTCCACCTTCCACCTCGGCCATCCGGAACGCGCCTGGCGCGCGCTGTCGCAGTGGCGGTCCAGCTGGCTGTCGCGCGAGGGGCTTGCCGCGCTTGCCACCTATGTTCCCGCACTGCTCTTTGCTGCCGTCTGGTCAGGCCTCGTCGATGCGCCGAACTGGATCGGCCCGCTCGGCCTCATCACCGCGACGCTCTGTGCCCTGACGGTTTTCACCACCGGCATGATCTATCGCTCGCTGCGCACCATCCGCGCCTGGCATCAGCCGCTCACCGTGCCGGTCTATCTCGTCTTCGCCCTGGCGACAGGCGCGACGCTCATCACGGCGATCGCCACGCTCTTCGGGCGGTTCCAGCCCTTCCAGGTCATTCTCGGCGTCGCCGCCCTGCTGCTGGCGATGCTGCTCAAGTTCCTTTACTGGCGCGCCGTCGATGCCATGCCTCCAGCCTATACGATGAACGACGCCACCGGCCTCGGCCGCATCGGAGACGTCTCGCAATGGGAGGTGCCGCACACCTCGGAGAACTACATCCAGAAGGAAATGGGCTATGCGGTCGCCCGCAAGCATGCGGCCAGGCTGCGGAAGCTCGTCTTCCTCTTGCTTGCGGCTGCGATCCTCCTGATGCTGCTGGCGCTCCTGGCGCCGGTCGTCTCGCTGCTGGCCGTCATCGCGTCACTTTCGGCGGCGGTGGTCGAGCGCTGGCTGTTCTTCGCCGAGGCCCGGCATGTCGTGACGTTGTTCTATGGCGGGAGACCGGTCTGATGCTGGGCAAGGGCGTGCGCTGGTTCGACGATTGGTTCGCCATCGAGCAGGTCGCACCGGGCGTGACGGCCATCGGCGAGCCGCGCTTTCACCAGCTGAACTGGAACTACCTGATCGAAGGAAGCCGCCGCGCCCTTCTGCTCGACACGGGGCCGGGCGTGCGAAACATCGCGAAGGTCGTCCGTGCGCTGACCAATCTGCCGGTGACGGCACTGCCCTCGCACATGCATTTCGACCATACCGGAGGCCTTGCCGCCTTCGACAACATCGCCATCGCCGACCTGCCGGTGCTGCGCAACTGCGTCGCGGATGGATGGCTGCGCCCGACCGACGAACTCTATGTGGGATATTGGGAGGGCATGACCTGGACGCCGGTAAAGGTCAGCCAGTGGCTTGAAGTCGGCCGGGAGATCGACCTCGGTGGACGGAAGCTCGCACTCCTCCACACGCCGGGCCATTCGCCCGACTCGGTTTCGCTGCTCGACGCCGAGGCGGACATCCTCTTCGCCGCTGACTTCGTCTATCCCGGCAAGCTCTATGCCCAGATTGAGGGCGCCGACCTGAAAGCCTATCTCGACTCGGCCACGGCGCTTCTGCCGCGCCTGACGGACACCACCACCATCCTCTGCGCCCACGGCAAGCCCGATGCCGAGCGGCTTCATACTGCGCCGCGCCTGGCCCGGCAGGATGTGGCCGACCTTGCCGCCAGCCTGACCCGGCTGAGGGACAGCGGGGAGAGGCCGGATCGCTGGCCTGTCAACGACCGCCTGTCGCTGCTGCTCTGGGAACCGGCGTTTGCCACTTGGCAAAGCCCTTGAAAATCATATAAAGACTTCTTTATATTCTTTTCCCAAGAGGTCTTCATGTCCCGTCCGTCCTTCACCGAAGCGCTGGCCAGCCGCCCCTGGCTCCTGGCCGATGGTGCCACCGGCACCAATTACTTCCAGATGGGCCTGGAATCGGGCGATGCGCCGGAAATGTGGAACCTCGAGCATCCCGAACGGGTGCGCGACCTGCACCGCCGCTTCATCGCCGCCGGGGCGGACATCATCCTGACCAATACATTCGGCGGCAACCGGCATCGCCTTAAACTCCACAATGCCCAGGACCGGGTGGCGGAAATCAACGTCGCTGCTGTAAAGAATGCCCGGGCCGAGGCGGATGCGGCGGGCCGCCCCGTCTATGTCGGCGGTTCCATCGGACCCACCGGCGAGATCCTGGAACCGGTCGGCACGCTGTCGCACGACGATGCCGTCGCGGCTTTCGCCGAACAGGCCATGGCGCTGAAGGCGGGTGGGGCCGACGTGTTGTGGATCGAGACCATGTCGTCGGAGGAGGAACTGACGGCAGCCGTCGAAGGTGCCGCCAAGGCCAGCCTCCCGATCGTCACCACCATGAGCTTCGACACCAATGGCCGCACCATGATGGGCATCACGCCGAAGGCCTTCGGCGCCATCACCGCGGCCCTGCCGGTTCAGCCGGTCGCCATCGGCGCCAATTGCGGCGTCGGCGCTTCGGAACTCATCGCCACGGTGCTGGGCATTTCCGAAGCACGGCCCGATGCGGCCGTGGTGGCCAAGGGCAATTGCGGCATTCCCCAATATGTCGATGGCCACATCCACTACACTGGCACGCCGGAACTCATGGCCGACTATGCGCGCATTGCACTGGATGCCGGCGCGAAGATCATCGGCGGCTGCTGCGGCACGAGCCCGGAGCATCTTGCCGCCATGCGCACGTCGCTGGAGAGCTACAGCCGGGGCGCGCGGCCCAGCGTCGAACTCATCGAACAGAAGCTGGGTCCGGTATCGGAACTGGCCAAGGGCGTCG
>JBGSNJ010000297.1:0-3223 GCA_041739715.1 Aestuariivirga sp. | reverse complement strand
CCGGGGGGCCGTCGACCGCGGCTGCTGGGCGCGGCCCGACAGATTGAGCCGGTGCACCTTGCCGATCACGGCATTGCGGGTCACGCCCATGCCGAGGCGGCCGGCAATCTGGCTGGCGCTCAGCCCTTCGCTCCAGAGCTTCTTGAGAAGCTCCACACGTTCGTCGGTCCAGGACAATTTTGCCCCCCCATGGTTGTCGTCCAGATTTGCACTCACGGGAATCCCTCTTACGTCGCCGGGTCATGGACCCGGCGTTTCGCCCCATTTGATGACCAAGATTTGCTACATCTCGTAGCTCAGTGACGCGACACTACAATACGCGGTGACTCGACTTCAATCTTTAGCCCGGTCCTATTCGGCGTTTTCCCCAAGTAATCGCCGGAGCAACATGGTTAACGAAACCTTATCAGCGCGAAGAATCGAGGGTAAATGCGCTGTTTTGACTCACCTCATAACTTGCTGCCGGCGCGCCGCGCGAAGCCATGATTGACCCTTGGCGATCATGGACTTATATGTTTCCGTCATTGACGGGCGTCCGCCTCAGGCGCGGGCGCTCTTTTGCATTTCAGCCAAGGTCTGACGCCCATGATCCCGCCCGTCCTGCCCACTTATGCCAGAGCGCCCATTGCTTTCGAGCGGGGCGAGGGGACGCGCGTCTATACGGCCGATGGCCAGGAGTATCTTGATTTCGGCGCCGGCGTGGCGGTCACCAGCTGCGGACACGCGCATCCGCACCTTGTCGAGGCGCTGACCGGACAGGCCCGGAAGATCTGGCACACGTCAAATCTCTACCAGATGCCCGGACAGGAGAAGCTGGCGCGCCGCCTCACCGAAGCGACCTTCGCCGATACGGTCTTCTTCACCAACTCGGGGGCCGAGGCGCTGGAGTGCGCCATCAAGATGACGCGCAAGTATCATGCGCATCATGGTCATCCCGAGCGTTTCCGGATCATCACCTTCGAAGGGGCTTTCCACGGCCGGACCCTGGCCACCATCGCAGCCGGTGGCCAGGCCAAGTATCTCGAAGGCTTCGGGCCGAAGGTCGAAGGCTTCGATCAGGTGCCCTTTGGCGACCATGACGCGCTGAAGTCCGCCATCGGGCCCGAGACCGCCGGAATCCTCATTGAACCGGTGCAGGGCGAGGGCGGCATCCGCCCTGTGCCGCCGCAGTGCCTGCGGGGGTTGCGCGAGCTCTGCGACGAACACGGCATCCTGCTGATCTACGACGAGGTGCAATGCGGCATCGGCAGGACCGGACGGCTTTTCGCCCATGAATGGGCCGGCATCGCGCCGGACATCATGGCCATCGCCAAGGGGATCGGCGGCGGCTTCCCGCTGGGCGCATGCCTGGCGACGGAGAAGGCTGCGGCCGGCATGACCGCCGGAACCCATGGTTCGACCTTCGGCGGCAATCCGCTGGCCACCGCGGTCGGCAATGCCGTGCTTGACGTGGTGCTGGCGGAGGGCTTCCTCGACAATGTCCGGCAGCGTGCGCTCAGCCTCAAGCAGAAACTGGCCCAGCTCAAGGATGCCCATCCCGCTGTCATCGAGGATATCCGCGGCAGCGGGCTGATGATGGGCATCAAGTGCAAGGTGCCGAACACGGCCTTGCAGGCCGCTGCACTGGACCAGCATCTCCTGACCATCGGGGCGGGCGACAATGTGGTACGCCTGCTGCCGCCGCTCGTGGTGAGCGAAGCCGATGTCGCCGATGCCGTCGCGCGGCTCGACCGTGCCTGCCGCGCACTCGAAGCCAAGGCCGCCTGAGGGGTTTTCCGATCATGACGGCTGCACCAAGGCATTTTCTCGATATCTGCGACTTCGATTCCGCCACGCTGAACGGCATCATCGCCCGGGCCCGGGCCATGAAGAATGCCCGCAGGGACTGGCCCAAGGGCCGGCGGGAACCGGGCGAGCCCTTGAAGGGCCGCATGCTGGCGCTGATCTTCAGCCGGCCCTCGACCCGCACGCGGGTGTCCTTCGAAGTCGGCATGCGCCAGCTGGGCGGCGAGACGCTGGTGCTGTCGTCGAACGACATGCAGCTGGGACGCGGCGAAACCATCGCCGACACGGCCCGGGTGCTGTCGCGCTATTGCGATGCCATCATGATCCGGGCCGCCCATCACGCCAACCTCACGGAATTGGCGGCCGCCGCCACGGTGCCGGTGATCAACGGGCTGACCGACCTGACCCATCCCTGCCAGGTGATGGCGGATGTCATGACGCTCGAGGAGCATGACGGGCCGCTCAAGGACCAGACGGTGGCCTGGGTGGGCGACGGCAACAACGTGACCGCCTCATGGATCCATGCCGTGGGCCGCCTGGGCGGCAGGCTCCGCATCGGCTGCCCCAGCGAACTGAGGCCATCGCCTGAAGTGCTGGCCTGGGCTGGCGAGGTGGGGGCCGACGTGATGGTGACGGAATCGCCCGAGGAGGCCGTGTCCGGCGCCGGCTGCGTCATCACCGACGCCTGGGTGTCCATGCACGATACCGATGGCGAGCGCCGCCACAATCTCCTCAAGCCCTACCAGGTGAACCGCCGGCTCATGTCCGCCGCCGCCCGCGACGCCAAGTTCATGCATTGCCTGCCGGCGCACCGAGGCGAGGAAGTGACCGACGAGGTCATGGACGGACCCACCTCGCTGATCCTCGACGAAGCGGAGAACCGGCTGCACATCCAGAAGAGCATTCTGCTTCACTGCCTGAACGCCGATGGCCGATGATCTGGTCCTGCCCTTCGAGGTGAAGCCGCTGGGCATCCGTGGGCGGGTCGTGCGCCTCGGTCCTGTGGTGAACGATATCCTGCACCGTCACGACTATCCGGCGCCGGTCTCTGCGCTCCTCGCCGAGGCCGTGGCGCTGACCGCCATGCTGGGCGCCAGCCTGAAGTTCGCGGGCAAGTTCATCCTCCAGACCCGCACCGACGGACCCGTCGACATGGTAGTGGCCGATTATCTGGCCCCCGGCAAGCTGCGCGGCTATGCCCGTTTCGACCGCGCCAGGGTCGCGGCCCTTGCCCAGCCCCGGCAGGCCGACCTGCTCGGCAAGGGCTATCTCGCCATGACCGTGGACCAGGGCCACGACATGGAGCGTTACCAGGGCATCGTGCCCCTCGATGGCGGCGACCTGACAGCGGCGGCGCAGACCTACTTCGCCCAGTCCGAGCAGATTCCGACCAGCCTGCGGCTGGCGGCCGGGACTCTGCTGGCCCGCGGCCAGGCCG
>JBGSNJ010000317.1:0-1570 GCA_041739715.1 Aestuariivirga sp. | reverse complement strand
GATGTTCATCAGCTTCATTCTGGCTGGCGCCATCGCGGGGCTCGCCGGCTGGCTGCTGGCTATCCGCACCTCGGGTGCAACCGCCAATCTCGGCACCGGCATGCTGTTCAACGCCTTTGCTGCCGTGGTCATCGGCGGCGTCAGCCTCAAGGGCGGCGTCGGCAAGTTGCCGGGCGTCTATGCCGGCGTTCTTCTGCTCTCATCCATTCACACGGCCATCAATCTGATGGGGCTTCCGGCCCACTACACGCAGGTGATCCTGGGCCTCCTGGTCCTGGCAGCCGTGCTTCTCGACACCCTCAAACTCCAGATCCGGCAGAGGTTCGCATGAGCGGACGGCTTCAAGGCAAGGTCGCATTGGTCATCGGAGCGGCGCGCGGCATCGGCGAAGGCATCGCCGAACGCTTCGTTGAGGAAGGCGCCAGTGTGGTGATCGCCGATACCGAGGTCGATGCGGGCGTCGCAACGGCAAAACGCCTGGGCGGACTCTTCGTCGAGACCGACATCGCGCGAAACGATCATGCCGAACGCGCCGTGCGTAAGGCCGTGGATGGTCTTGGAGGACTGGACATCCTGGTCCAGAACGCCGGCATCTATCCCTGGACGCTGATCGAGAACATCTCGCCGGAGGAATGGGATTCGGTGCTGGCGGTCAATCTCAAGGGCACCTTCCTCGCGGCCCGCGCGGCGCTGATCCACATGAAGCCGAAGCGTTCCGGCCGCATGGTCTTCACTTCGTCCATTACCGGGCCGCGCGTCACCAGCCCGGGGCATGGTCACTACTCGGCCAGCAAGGCGGGCATCAACGGCTTCATCAAGGCTGCGGCGCTGGAATTCGCCAACTATGGAATCACCGTCAATGGAATTGAACCCGGAAATATCCTGACCTCGGGCATGAAGATGCATCGCAGCGCGGCCTTCATCCGTTCGATGGAAGAAGCTGTTCCGCTGGGCCGTCTGGGCACGCCACGCGACATTGCCAATGTGGCGCTTTTCCTCGCCTCCGACGAAGCTGCCTACATCACCGGAACGACCATCATCGTCGATGGCGGACAGACGCTGCCCGAGGGCAAGGACTTCCGCATCACCCCAGATTGAACTGGGCACGATAGGCGTGCGGCGTCAGGCCTACCGACTTTCGGAACTGGCGCGTGAAGGACGTCTGGTCGGCATAGCCGCAGTCCAGCGCGATCTGGCTGATGGGATCGGACGTACCGCGCAGGCGGCTGAGCGCGAAATCGATCCTCGCCCGGGTTATGTACTGTGCAGCCGAGACGCCGAAGAGGCTTCGCAGGCGCTGATCGAACTGCCAATCCGAGAGCCCGGCCTTGCGGGCGACATCGCCGAGCTTCAAAGATCCATCGAGATGATCACGGATATGCGCGAGTGCGGCCGAGAGTCCCGCAAAGGCCGACGGCTCCTCGGCGCGAGTCTGCAGGTCGCGCGAGAGTCCGGCCAGCCCGGCAATCCGGCCCGCGGCATCGCGCACCGGTTCCTTCCATGTGAGGCACCAGCCTTCCACACCGCCGGGATAGAGATGGAGCTCCAGCGCGCTGTGAAGGGGACGGCC
>JBGSNJ010000119.1:0-5912 GCA_041739715.1 Aestuariivirga sp. | reverse complement strand
CAGCGCGTCGTCGGCCAGCGAGGCGCCGGCCCGGAAGCGGATCTGCGACAGGCGCGAGCCGCTGCGCGCCAGGATGGGAAAGGTGCGCGGGCTGATCTCGGCATAGAGCGGGCCGTGATAGCCCTCCGGCACCGTGTCGAATTCCTGGGCATGGTCGGTGATGACCCGGGTGAAGATGTCCAGCCGTCCGGTGGAGCTCTTCGGATTGGCGGTGGCCGAGACCCCCTTCGGCAGGGCGAGCGACTCCTGCAGCGGCACGATATAGACGCAGCCGGTTTCCAGCACCGCGCCATCGGTCAGTGCAACCCGATGCAACTCCAGTTCCTTGAGCCGCTCGGCAACCGTGCTGCGCTTGCCGGGCAGGAAGGAGGCGCGAACCCGGCAGGCCCAGGGCCCGAGCCGGAGATCGAGGCTGGCCGGCTGGATCTGGTCGGCATCGGCGGGTGCTGCGAGCCGAATCCGGCCGGTGCTGCAATAGTCTGCAATGGCCTTGGCCGGCAGGATGCCCTGGTTCACGCGCTTGTCCATCCGGTCATGTGGCGGATTTGGCCCTGACTGCGCAAGGGCTTCAGCAATGCCGGTGGAAAACCCGGCGAAACGGGCTAGACTGGCAGCATGTACGAACGCATCACGCGCGGAATCAAGGTCATCGTCCGGCCGCAATATCTCGAAAGCCAGTCGAAGCCCGATGAGGATCACTTCGTCTGGGCCTATACCATCACGGTCGAAAACCACGGCCGCGAGACGGTGACGCTGAAGACCCGCTACTGGAAGATCACCGACGCCACCGGCAAGATGCAGGAGGTGCGCGGTGCCGGCGTGGTGGGCGAAACGCCGACGCTGAAGCCCGGCGACAGCTTCACCTATACCTCCGGCTGCCCCCTGAAGACGCCCTCGGGCTTCATGGTCGGCGCCTATCAGATGCAGAACGAGGCGGGCGAACTCTTCAACATCGAGATCCCGGCCTTCTCGCTCGACAGCCCGCACGACCGCCACGCCATCAACTGATCGGACATCATGACCGGACTGCACATCACCACCGAAGAGATGCTTGCGCGCCTTGTTGCCTTCGACACCACCAGCCGCGACGGCAACATTCCGCTCATCGAATTCGTCGAGTCCTATCTCGACGGCTGGGGCGTGCCGCATTTCCGGGTCGACTACGAGGCGGGCAGGAAGACCAATCTCTTCGCCACCATCGGGCCGGAGATCGCGGGCGGCATCGTGCTCTCGGGCCACACCGACGTTGTCCCGGTCGACGGCCAGGACTGGGCCAGCGATCCCTTCGCGCTGACGGCGCGCGACGGCCGGCTCTTCGGCCGCGGCACCTGCGACATGAAGGGCTTCCTCGCCGTCTGCCTCGCCATGGTGCCGCGCTTCAAGGCGGCGCGGCTGAAATCGCCCATCCATCTGGCGCTCTCCTGCGACGAGGAAGTGGGTTGCAAGGGCGTGCGCCCGCTGGTGGCGCATCTGCGCGATCATCTGCCGAAGCCGCGCGCCGTGATCGTCGGCGAGCCGACCTCGATGAAGGTGGTCAACGCGCACAAGAGCGCCATCACGTTCTCCACCGACGTCACCGGCCACGAGGCGCATTCCAGCCTGATCGACCAGGGCGTCAATTCCATCATGGTGGCGGGCGAACTGCTGTCCGAGCTCAACCGCATCCGCGCCGATCTCGTCGCGCGCGGCGATCCCGGCCACCGCTTCAACCCGCCATACTCGACGCTGCATGTGGGGCTAATCGCCGGCGGCACGGCCAAGAACATCATTCCGAAGCGCTGCAGCTTCCAGTGGGAGACCCGGCTTCTGCCCGGCGCCGACCCGGAAGAGGTGCCGCTGCGCTTCGCGCGCTTCGCGAAGGCGCTCGAGCCCGCCATGAAGGCGGTGGCCCCCGAGGCCGGCATCGCCACTGTCTGCGCCAACAGCGTGCCGGGCCTCGCACCGGAAAAGGATTCGCCCGCCGAACACCTGGCGCTGCATCTGGCCAACGCCAATTCCACCCATGCCGTGAGTTACTGCACCGAGGCGGGCCTCTTCCAGCAGATCGGCATCCCCGCCGTCATCTGCGGCCCCGGCTCCATCGAACAGGCCCACAAGCCGGACGAATACATCGACGTCTCCGAACTCCGCAAATGCGAAGCCTTCATGGAGAAGCTGGTTGGGCAACTGAAGTAGTACGGCCTTTGCGACCCTTCTCCCGCTTGCGGGAGAAGGTGCCCGCAGGGCGGATGAGGGCCGCCTTGCGCAGCAAGGCGGTGCCGCTATTCTACGCGATGTCATGACCGTCACGCCCCGCAGGACGACACGGCGCGCGCAGCTCCTGCGCAAGACGCCGAGCGAAGCCGGGAAACGGCTTTGGGGTTTTCTGCGGGACCCCGTCTCAACGATTGCAATTTCGTCAGGCAGGCACCGCTCGGCCCATACTTTGCCGACCTCCTGTGCCGCGAGAGAAAACTCATCGTCGAGGTCGATGGCGTGACTCACGGCGAAGATCACCAGCTCGCTCACGACGCCCGCCGCACGCGCTATCTGGAGAGTCAGCGCTACCGTGTGCTGCGCGTCTGGAACATCGAGGTCCTCACCAATCTGGACGGCGTGCTGACGACGATCCTGATGGCCCTGGAAACCCCTGCCGGCACCGGCCGCTGAAGCGGCCGGCCCTCATCCGGCCTCCGGCCACCTTCTCCCACCTGCGGCGGGAGAAGGATCGGCTCATCTTCCCCTTCTCCCGCTTGCGGGAGAAGGGGGCGCGCAGCGCCGGATGAGGGCCGCCTTGCGCGGCAGAACAGGTGGTTGTGACTGTCACCCTTCGCCCGCTTGCGGGAGAAGGTGCCCGAAGGCCGGATGAGGGCCGCCTTGCGGCGCAAGGCGGCGGCCGTCACTGCAGCTTCCGCTCGATCTTCTCGTTGAACTCCTTCTCGAACACCTTCTTCCTGCCCTCGAAGGCCTCGATCTTGCCCCAGACGATCCAGTGCGTCTTGGTGGCCGTCAGACGGCCATAGGTCTCGGTGCGGGTGTTCCAGGTGCCGCGGCGGTGGATCTCGGTCCAGTGGGTTTCCATCTTCGCCGAAAGCGGATCATCGGGCAGGATCGAATAGGTCTCGCGGCCTGTTCCGCCCACGATCATGCCATGCGGCTTGATCTCGTGCTCGCCGAAGTCGTCGACGATCGCGATCCTGAGTTCGCCGGTCTTCTCGTCGATTGTCGTCTCGCGGCTGTTGGAAGGAGTCCGGATCTCCTTCTGCTTCACCGGCTCGGCGGCTTCCGCGGGCAACCAGGACAGGGGCGTCTCGGCCAGGATGTCCTTGCGCACCGGCAGCAGGACCTGCGAGGCCCCGGCATAGACGGTGAGCGTCACCGGTTCGGGCGCCGGCCACATCATCGGGAAGTAGCTGGTCGAGATCGACACGCGGATCTTGTGGCCCTTCGGCGCCCGCCAGGCGATGTCGTCCATCTTGATCTTCATGCGGTAGCGCTTGCCGGGCTCGAGCGGCGTGGGCGTCTCGCGGCTGTCGCGCATGCAGAGGTTCTGCAGGTGATAGGTGATGCGGCTCACCTCGCCCGTGGGCCAGACGTCGTTGAGGCGCACCGCCACATGGGCCACCGGCCTGTCCACCGCGAAGGACAGCTCGATGGCCGGCTGGCCCACGATGTCCATGTCGGTGATCAGCGCCGGAGTCTCGAAGGTGAGCGAGTCCTCGTCGTCGCGGCGCTGGTCGCCCGGAAACTCCGGGCCCAGCCAGATGATGCAGTACTCGCCGCCATCTGCACCCGTGGTCTGCTTCGAGCTGATGGTGAGCGGCGTCTCGGCGCCGGCCGTCGGACCGATGCCCTTCTCGTTGAGAAACCACTTCTTGGTGTCGACATTGCCGAAGCCCCAGAAACTGTCCGAGAGCCAGCGGCCATTGATGCGCTCGGGAAAGCTCTCCGGCTTCCATGGCTCCATCACATAGTAGCGGAAGTCGGGATCGCGGCTGACCCCGGTCGCCTCGTTCTTCAGCCACTGGTCCCACCAGCGCAGCATTTCTTGCAGGAAGCCGATGCGCGGCTCCGGCACGGCGAAATGCGGATACTTGTGAACCCAGGGACCGATGATCGCCTTGCGCGTGGTGCGCAGGCCCTTCATCAGGCGCGGAATGGCATTCGAATAGGCGTCGTTCCAGCCGCCCACGATGAGGGTCGGCGCCTCGATCGCTCCAAAGTCCTCGCACACCGACCCATGCTTCCAATAGGCATCGCGATGCGGGTGCGAGAGCCAGGGAATGATCAGGAAGGGCTCGTTCTTCAGCCGCTCCATCCACATCTTGCGCCACCTGTTGCCGACCAGCTTGGGATCGGGCGGGTTCGCGGAATAGGCCAGCATGGTGGCGGCCCAGCCCAGCATCTCGTTGATCACGGTGCCGCCCTTGTAGTGGACGTCGTCCTCGTAGCGGTCGTCGGTGGAGCAGATGGTGACGATGGCTTTCAGCGCCGGGGGCTTGCGTGCCGCCACCTGCAGCGCGTTGAAGCCACCCCACGAGATGCCGAACATGCCCACCTTGCCGGTGCACCAGTTCTGCCGGGCGATCCAGGCGATGACCTCCAGCGCGTCATCCTGCTCCTGCTTGGTGTACTCGTCTTCCATCAGCCCGTCGCTGTCGCCATTGCCGCGCATGTCGACCCGGATCGACGCGTAGCCATGGCCGGCGAGATAGGGATGGGTCAGCGCATCGCGCACATGGGTTCCGTCGCGCTTGCGGTAGGGCAGGTATTCGAGCAGCGCCGGAACCGGATTCTTCGCGGCATCCTTCGGAATGAACATGCGCGCGGCCAGCTTCGTGCCGTCGGACAGCGGGATCCAGAAATTCTCGACTTCCTTGATCTTGCGCGGAAAGTCCTTGATCGTCGTGATGGTCATGAAATCCTCAGGGGTGGCTCAAGGCAGTTTGCCGTTATGGGCGAGTGCGCCGCAAGCCGCAATGATGGCGTCGAAAGAGGCGCGCGCCGGTGTGCTCATGTGGCGGGCGCGGATGAAGGCATGGACCAGCAGCGGTTCGTCGCGCACCACGGCCGGAACCCCGGCGTCGCGCAGGTTGCGCGCATAGTCGACGCAGTCGTCGTGCAGGGGATCGAGGCCGGCGGCAACCAGGAAGGCGGGCGGAAGCCCGGCATAATCCGTCTCGCGCAGGGGCTCGGCATACTTGCTGCCGCCGCCTTGGTAGATGTCGCGATAATACTTCGTGTCGGCCGTCGACAGGCCGGGCGCTTCCGCCTGCGAAACATAGGAGCCCTTCGTCATGTCGCCGCCGAGGCCGGGATAGATCAGCACCTGGCCGGAGAGTTTCGGGCCTCCCGCATCGCGCGCCTTGAGCGCCAGGGCCGCCGCCAGGTTACCGCCGGCACTGTCGCCCCCCACGATGATGCGGGGGTGCGCCTTTCCAAGCTCCTGCAGAACGGCCCAGCCATCCTCGAAGGCAGCCGGGAAAGGGTGTTCCGGCGCCAGGCGATAGTCCACCGCCACCACCTCGATCCCGGCGCCATCGCAGATCTCGGCGCAGACATCGTCATGGCTGCCGAGGCCGCCCAGCACGAATCCGCCGCCGTGGAAATAGATCAGCAGCGGCGCGGCCGAAGCGCCCTGCCGGACATAGCGGCGGCACGGAACGCCTGCAATTTTCAGATCATTTGTTTCAACCGTGGGTGGCCGCGTTTTGCGGAAGTGCACACAGTAGCGGTTATAGAAGGCGCGTTGCTCGGCCATGGAGAAGCTCACGGCGTTCGCAGGATAGAAGTTCGCCCCGGCGATCATGAAATCCCGGATACCAGGGTCCTTCAGGACTGAATATTTTTCTAAAGAATCATCCGGCATGTGATGGCCAACACGGAAATCGCCCGCCGGCAGACTACAAGCAGCCTCATCGGTTGCAAAGATG
>JBGSNJ010000305.1:0-1670 GCA_041739715.1 Aestuariivirga sp. | reverse complement strand
TGCCCTAGCGGTCGAGGCCGCACGGCGCGGCGCCGACGTTGTGGCCATCGATCTTTCGCCGACACTGGTAAAGCTGGCGCAGGAGCGCCTGCCTGCCACGCTGGGCCCGGGCCGTATCACCTTCCGGGCTGGCGACATGCTCGACCCGTCGCTGGGCCGGTTCGACCATGTCGTCGCCATGGACTCGGTCATCCATTACAATCTGCCTGACATGGTCAACATTCTCGCCCGCCTCAGCGCCATGAGCGACAGCGGCGTGCATTTCACCTATGCTCCGCGCACCCCTGCACTGGCCATGATGCACGCCGTCGGCAAGATCTTTCCGCGCGGCGACCGCTCGCCGGCCATCGTTCCGCATACCACGCCGGCCCTGTTCAAGGCGGTGACCGCCCATGAGAAGCTCAGGGACTGGGGACTGGCGCGCAATGCCCGCGTGTCCAGCGGCTTCTACATCTCGCATGCGCAGGAGCTCAAGCGCGCATGAGGCAGGTCAACCAGGCATTGGCGCGAGGGTGGCAACTGCTGGGGCCACGCTTCCTGCCATTTGCCGATGCGGCCACCAAGGAACTGCCGCTCGGACGGCTGCTGCGGCTGTCGCTTTTCCAGGTCTCTGTCGGCATGGCCATGGTCCTGCTCACCGGCACCCTGAACCGCGTAATGATCGTGGAACTGGGCGTACCCGCCTGGCTGGTCGGTCTCATGGTCTCGCTGCCGCTGGTCTTCGCGCCCTTCCGCGCCCTGATCGGATTCAAGTCCGACACGCATCGCTCGGTCCTGGGATGGCGCCGTGTGCCCTACATCTGGTTCGGCACGATGCTGCAGTTCGGCGGCTTCGCCATCATGCCCTTCGCCCTGCTCGTGCTCTCCGGGGACGGGAATGGCCCCGTCATCTATGGCGAGTTCGGTGCCGCACTGGCCTTCCTGCTGGTGGGTGCCGGCCTGCACACGACGCAGACGGCGGGCCTCGCGCTGGCCAATGATCTTGCCCCGCCCGAAGCCCGTCCCAAGGTCGTGGCCCTGCTCTATGTCATGCTGCTGGCAGGCATGATGCTCAGCGCATTGGTCTTCGGCTTCCTGCTGCGGGATTTCTCCTCGATCGAGCTTATCCAGATCATCCAGGGTGTCGCGGCGATCACCTTCATCCTTAACGGCATTGCCCTGTGGAAGCAGGAGGCGCGCAACCCCGCGACCACCGATCCGCACACGCCTCGCATCCGCTTCCACGAGGCCTGGGCCCAGTTCATGGCGGCGGGGCGCTCGAAGCGCCTGCTGGTGGCGCTTGGTCTCGGCACGGCCGGCTTCAGCATGCAGGACATCCTGCTAGAGCCGTTTGGCGGCCAGGTCTTCGGGCTCGACGTCGGTCAGACCACCCTGCTCACCGCCATTCTCGCCTTCGGCACCCTCTGCGGCCTTGCACTGTCGGCCAGAATGCTGGGCCGGGGCGGCGATCCGCATCGCATTGCCGCGCTGGGCATTCTTTTCGGCATCGCCGCCTTCTCGGCCATCATCATGTCGCCCGTTCTCGACGCCGTGATGCTGTTCCGCTTCGCGACCTTCAGCATCGGCTTCGGCGGCGGCCTCTTCGCGGTCGGCATGCTTACGGCAGCGATGGATCTCGCCGCCAGCGGCATGAGCGGCCTTGCGCTCGGCGCCTGGGGTGCGGTGCAGGC
>JBGSNJ010000105.1:0-2806 GCA_041739715.1 Aestuariivirga sp. | reverse complement strand
CGGCGCCCTGCGCGAGGAACGAGTCCTGCAGTGCCTGCCCCGTGGAGGTGTTCGTGGCCAGTCCCTCGACCGTCACGACGGATCTGCCCTCGGCCTCTGCAACCGGAACGAGGCAGGCGCAGGCGAGCTCGCCATCGATCTGCACCGTGCAGGCGCCGCAGTCACCCGCGTCGCAGCCCGACTTGGTGCCGGTGGCGCGAAACTCGTCGCGCAGCACATTGCTGAGCCGGGTAACCGCCGGCGATGCACTGACGACGTTCCTGCCATTCAACCGAAAGGAAACGCCGCTCATGAGGATTCGAATCCCGCGGCCCGGTCCAGAGCCGTACCCAGGACATGGATTGCCGCATCCCGCCGGTACCAGGCCTCGGCACGCACGTCGTCGATTGGCCTGAGCGACTCGACATGCCGGGTCGCGACACAGGAGGACGGCCGGATGCCGGCGGCAAGTCCGGCAAGCTCGCGTTCAAGCTGCGGCAGGCGTTGCGCCACCGGCGAGGCGGCGCCGATGGAAACGCGCACCGAAGCGATCGACCCGTCCGGTGCCATCTCCACGCAAGCCGCGGCCATCACGATGGAGATCACCAGGTAGCGCCGGGCGCCCAGCTTGACGAAGGCCGAACGGCCGGTACAGGGCGGGACGATGACGGCGGAAAGAATCTCGTTTGGTTGCCGGGCGGTGCGCCGGTAGCCGGTGATGAACTCCGACAGGGGCAACTGGCGCGTTCCATTTGCCGAGGCCAGTTCGACTGCGGCATCGAGCGCCAGCAGCGGCGGTACGCCGTCGGCCGCGGGCGAGGCATTGCAGAGATTGCCGGCTATGGTGCCGCGGTTCTGGATCTGGATCGATCCGACGTCGCGTGCGGCCTGGCGGAGCGCGTCGAAGGCGGGCGGCAGGTTGGCCGCGGCGATCTCGCTCCAGGTCGTGCTGCCACCGAGGCGGAAGCCTGCGCCATGCCGGCTGATCCCGCGCAGCTCGGTCACCCGTCCGAGCGACACGACGTGCCGTGGCAAGGGCCGGCCGACATGCGCCGGATAGAGATCGGTTCCGCCGGCAAGAAGCGTGGCGGCACCGCCAGACAAAAGCGATACGGCTTCCTCCAGGCTACGGGGCTGGGCAAATGACATCGGCAGGACCACATGGCTGGCCGCACTGCGCGGACCATGGCGAGTCTCTCCCGCGGCCTCGCAGGTGTCAAGCGCGGCGCACCCGGAGGTAGGGGAATCCGGTGCCGAATCAAATTGCTAAGGGCGCGAGCGGGGCCTATTCTAGGCCCTTCTCGAGGAGATTCACGGAGTGGAACGGCGCCTGACAACTGTTCTGTCCGCCGATGTCGCCGGCTATTCCCGGCTGATGGGCGTTGACGAAGACGGAACGCTGGGCGAGCTCAAGACACGGCACGATCTCTATGTCGCGCCCCTGCTGGCCCGTCATGGCGGGCGCCTCATCAAGCAGATGGGCGACGGCTTCCTGGCGGAGTTTGCCAGCGTCGTGAACGCCGTGCATTTCGCGGTCGATATCCAGGCGGCCGCCGATCAACGCAATGCCGAGGTCCCCGAAGCGCTGCAGATGCGCATGCGGGTCGGCATCAATCTGTCCGACGTGATCGCCGATCAGAACGATGTCTACGGCGATGGCGTGAATGTGGCGGCACGCTTGCAGGCCCTTTCCGAACCCGGCGGCGTGTGCATTTCCGAGACGGTCTACCAGCATGTGAACCGGCACCTGAGCTATAACTTCGAGGATCTCGGAAAGCAGCGCCTGCGGAACATCGCCGGGGCCGTGCAGGTCTACCGCCTGCGGCCCAATGCCAGCGGCGCGCCAGGCGTCCGGCGCAAGAGCGGCGAAGGACACGAGGCCTCGATCGTGGTCCTGCCTTTCGCGAACATGAGCGGCGATCCGGAGCAGGAATACTTCAGCGATGGTATCACCGAGGACATCATCACCGACCTGTCCAAGATCTCGTCGCTCTTCGTGGTGTCGCGCAACACAGCCTTCACCTTCAAGGGCCAGCACGTCGACATCGATCTCGTGGCGACCCGGCTTGGCGTGCAGTACGTGCTCGAAGGCAGCATCCGCAGGTCGGGCGACCGGGTCAGGATCACCGCGCAGCTCATCGACGGCCGCACCAACGGCCATGTCTGGGCCGAGCGCTACGACCGCGACATGAAGGACATCTTCGCGCTGCAGGACGACATCTCGCGCAGCATCGTCGCCGCGCTTCGGATCCGCATGCTGCCCTCGGAGGCCGCCACGCTCACCCACAAGGTGCGCGGCACGCCGGAGGCCTATCGATACTATCTCATGGCGCGCGGTTTCTTCCACCGCGGCCACACCAAGCGTTACCTGCGCATCGCCAAGCATATCTTCGAGAAGGCGCGCGACCTCGATCCGGGCTATGCGGAGGCCTATGCCGGCATCGCCGACTGTAATTCGCATCTGCTCGATGCAGGCGACAGCAGCATTTCGGTCGACGACATCATGGAGCAGAGCGCCAGGGCCCTTGCGCTCAATCCGCAACTGGCCGAAGCCCATGCCTCCAAGGGCCTGGCGCTCTATACGGCCGGACGATACGAAGAGGCCGAGAGCTGCTTCATCACTGCCATCGACCTCAAGCCGGATCTCTTCGAAGCCTATCTGTTCTATGGCCGGAACTGCCTGAACCGCGGGCGATACGAGCAGGCCGCCGACCTCTTCGGCATGGCCGCCGAGCTGAAGAATGACGACTTCCGGGCGCTTGGCCTGCAAGCCATGTGCTACCAGTCGCTGAATCGCATGGAAGACGCGCAGGCCGCCGCCCTTGCC
>JBGSNJ010000069.1:0-5738 GCA_041739715.1 Aestuariivirga sp. | reverse complement strand
GCAGCCCGGCTCTGCACCGAACGTTTGCTGCGCCTGGCGCGGGCGGCCGGCAAGCGCATCCATGTGCTGCATATCTCGACGGCAGACGAGTTCCCGCTGCTGGCCGCCAACCGCGACATCGCCACGGTGGAAGTGACGCCGCAGCACCTATCCTTCGCGCTCGAGGACTATGCGCGGCTCGGCACGCTGATCCAGATGAACCCGCCGGTGCGCGAGGCACATCACCGCCTGGCGATCTGGAAGGCGCTGCAGTCCGGCCTCGTCGACGTCGTCGGTTCGGACCATGCGCCGCATACGCTGGAGGAGAAGGCCAAGGCGTACCCGCTCTCGCCCTCGGGCATGCCCGGCGTGCAGACTCTGGTGCCGGTGATGCTCGACTTCGTCAACAAGGGCCGCCTGAGCATCGAACGCTTCGTGGATCTCACCAGCCATGGACCGCAGCGCATCTTCGGTATCGCCGGCAAGGGCCGCATCGCCGAAGGCTATGACGCAGACTTCACAGTGGTGGACCTCAAGGCCCGCCGCGAGATCGACAATGGCTGGATCGAAAGCCGTTGCAAATGGACGCCCTATCACGGCATGACGGTGACCGGCTGGCCCGTGGGCACCATCATCCGTGGAACCCGCGTCATGTGGGACGGCGCCATCACCGGTGCCGCTCAGGGACAGCCCATCCGCTTCGTCGAAGCCCTTTGAAAGGACAGACCATGAGTTTCCGCGCCATCCAGATCAGCAAGACCGAGCAGGGCCAGAAGGCCGATTTCGTGACGCTGGAGGAGAGCTATCTGACCGAAGGTGACGTGCTGGTGGCGGTGAGTCACTCATCGGTCAACTACAAGGACGGGCTTGCCGTTACCGGCAAGGGTCCGATCATCCGCAAGTTTCCGCTGATTCCCGGCATCGACTTTGCCGGAACGGTGCGCGAGTCCAGCCATCCGAAATGGAAGGCGGGCGATCAGGTGGTTCTCAACGGCTGGGGCGTGGGCGAACAGTACAATGGCGGCTTCGCCGAACTGGCGCGCGTTTCGGGCGACTGGCTGGTGCCGGTACCCAAGGGCTGGACGCCCGCCGACTGCATGGCCGTTGGCGTGGCCGGCTATACCGCGATGCTCTGCGTGATGGCGCTGGAAGAGCAGGGCGTGAAGCCGGCGGATGGCGAGGTGCTGGTGACGGGTGCCGCGGGCGGTGTCGGCACCACGGCGATCGTGATCCTCGCGCATCTCGGCTACAAGGTGATCGCCTCGACGGGCCGCGTGTCAGAAGAGCCCTTCCTCAAGAGCCTCGGGGCCGCGGGCGTCGTCGACCGCAACGAATTCAATACGCCGGTGAAGCCGCTGGCCAAGTCGCGCTGGGCCGCCTGCATCGACTCGGTGGGATCGGTGACGCTGGCCAATGTGATCTCGCAGATGAACCCGGAAGGCACGGTGGCGGCCTGTGGACTGGCGCAGGGCATGGATCTGCCCACCACGGTGGCGCCCTTCATCCTGCGCGGCGTCAAACTCATCGGCGTCAACTCGGTGAGCACGCCCATTCCGCGCCGCATGGAGGCTTGGTCGCGCATCGCCCGCGATCTCGACCTCGCCAAGCTCAAGGAACTGACCACGCATGTGAAGCTCGATGACGTTCCGCGCGTGGCCGCCGACATCGTGGCCGGACAGGTGCGCGGCCGGGTCGTGGTCGACATCCGCTAGGCGATGAGCCTCACGCTGATCCTGGCCGGCATCGCCATCGGCCTGGCGATGTCCGCGCCGCTGGGGCCGGTCAACATCATCGTGATCCGCGCCGCATTGGGCCGCGGTTTCTGGCCGGCGTTCGTCTTTGGTCTTGGCGCGGTGATCGCGGATGTTCTCTTCGCGGCGGTC
Source organism: Aestuariivirga sp. (assembly GCA_041739715.1). GTDB lineage: Bacteria > Pseudomonadota > Alphaproteobacteria > Rhizobiales > Aestuariivirgaceae > Aestuariivirga. The sequence goes on along the minus strand of JBGSNJ010000069.1, from coordinate 3,876 downwards.
GCGGCCTATGGCGTGCGCTCGGTGGAGCAGGTCATCCATGCCTTCGCGGTTCCGCTCACGCTGGCGGGCGGCGTGCTGCTGGTGGTGATCGGCGTCCGCACGGCGCAGAAGCACATTGCGCTGTCGGAGATCGGCACGACGGAGCCGCAGGGCAAGGGCGCCATGCTGCGCAATGCAACAGGAACATTCGCGCTGACAGCCTTTAATCCCGGCACGCTCTTCGGCTATCTGGCCATCTTCGGGGCGATGAGCCCGGCGCTCAAACTGTCGCTCTCGCCGGAGCGGCCCTTGCTGGTGGTGCTCGGCGTTGCCATGGGCGGCACGCCGTGGTGGGCCTTCATCAGCTTCGCCATGGACCGGCTGAAGGCACGGCTGACCGAAAGCACGCTGGACCGGATCAGCCGCTGGACCGGCGTGCTGATCGCCGCCTTCGGCTTCGCGCTGCTGCTGGACCTCGTACTGTAGGACTACTGGCGGGTCTTGGTGAGGGTGAATTCGCCGGCACGAATGCGCTCCGGCAGCCTTTCGCACATGGCCGCCACCGGCTCTTCACCATAGGTCACGATCATGTCGGAGAGTGCGGCGAAGATCGCTGCGGTCGCCAGGCAATCGGGATCGACGCCGTCGTAGACAGCTTCCTCCCAGGCTTCCATCAGGTATCGAAGGGCAATGTGCTTCGCCTCGGCCGACGTCATGGCATGGTCGGAATCAAGTTCGGTTTTCAACATGGCGTCCAGGCTTCAAGCTGCATCCCAACCATCAACTCTGCGGTCAACGGTCATCCATATCCACATTAGCAATTGCCGGGCGAGGGGCGACTCGATCCTTAAAGGAAGGTTAACGCCAAAGCTTTCATTTTAGTCAAAGACTTAGGAGAGATCGCGCACGCAGGATGGCGTCCTTGACGTTTGGAGCAAGCGGCAATCTGCCAATATCGCCTGGCAGGACCCAGCGCAAGTCCCGCGCATCGCTTGCCGCGACAGCCACGCCCTCGCCTGCCAGTCCCGTGTAGCAGGCGATTGCATAGTGCGCCGTCAGCGTCCCTGACGAGTCGTGGCGGATGACCTCATAGAGCCCCACGAAGGCCGTCAATGCGGCGGTGATGCCTGTTTCCTCCATGAGCTCGCGGCGTGCAGCGTCGATAACGGTCTCTCCCGCCTCGACATGGCCGCCCGGCAGGCTCCAGAGACCGAGCGGCGGCCTCGCGCGCTCGATGAGCAGCACATGGCCGTCGCGCCAGACACAGGCCGAGGCGCCCAGTTTCGGGAATTGTTGCGCGCCGGTCATCGGTCTAGATTGTCTCCATGTGCGGACTTTATAGCTTCAGGAAGAGTGCGGAGGAAACCCGCAGCCTGTTCGACTATCTCGATGCGCCCGACTTCCCGCCCCGCAACTATGTCGCGCCGGGCGGACCCATCGCCATCGTCCGCATCGAGCAGGGGCAGCGCCGCTTCGCCCTAGTGCGCTGGGGCTTCATTCCATCATGGGTGAAGGAGCTGAAGCCCGGCAAGCCGCTGATCAACGCGCGCGGCGAGACGGTGGCAGAGAAGCCGTCCTTCCGCCATGCCTTCCGGCGCCGCCGCTGCCTGATCCCGGCGGATGGCTTCTACGAGTGGCTGGGCGACGTGCCGGGCAAGAAGATCCCCTACTTCTTCCATCGCGCCGACGACGGGCTCTTCGCTTTCGCCGGACTGTGGGAGCATTGGATGTCGCCCGACGGTTCCGAGATCGAGACGGGGGTGATCGTCACCACGGCCCCGAACCGTGAGGTGGCGGAAATCCACGACCGCATGCCGGTGGTGATCCAGCCGCAGGACTACGAGACCTGGCTGACCGGCGAACCGGATGCGGCCGCCAAGCTGATCCACCCGGCGCCGGATGGCTTCTTCACGCTGGAGCCGACACGCATCGAACGCAACGCGCCGCCACCCAGATCAAAGGTGGAGAAGGCTTCGCTGCAGATGAAGCTGCTGTAGGCAGCCAGCGGCGGCACATCAGCCGAGCAGCTTCTCCATGCGGTAGTTCTTGAAGGTGACGCCCTCGAATTCGAGGACTTGCGGCGCGATGACGGTGAAGCCGCGGCGCGCGAAGAAGGGACGCGCGGTGATGCTGGCCTCCGTGAAGATCCGCCCGAGGCAGAGGCGGCGGGCCATGGCCTCGACCTCGTTCAGCAGGGCCGTTGCAACGCCGCGTCCCTGAAAGCGGCCGTGCACGAACATCATGTCGAGATGGCCATCCGGTTCGAGATCCGAGAATCCGGCGGGTACACCGTCCACCTCGGCAATCCATGTGGGGCAGCGCAGCCGCCAGGGCTCCCACTCGTCGCGATCGACCGCGGACCAGCTGGCGACCTGAACGGGATCATAATCCCGGCTGGCGACGTCGCGGATGGCGCTCTGGTAGATGGCGATGGCTGCATCCAGATCGGGCGGACGATAGCGCCGCACTTTGATGTCCGCGCTCATGGCGCAATTTTCCGGGCCATGCAGAAGACGGGGCTCACCTCGTAGCCGAGCGCCTCGTAGAAGCCGCGCACGGCGTCGTTCTCGCTGCGCACCAGGAGGTTGATCTTCCAGACGCCGCGCTGGCCGAGCCAGTCTTCCGCCGCGCGCACCGCAGCCTTGCCCAGGCCTTCGCGGCGCAGGGCCGGATCCACCGCGACGTAGTAGAGCATGCCGCGATGCCCGTCATGCCCGGCCATGACGGAGGCGATGAGGCGGCCACCGCGCTCGGCTACCAGGATGGTCGACTCGCGGCCTTCCCGCGCGAAGGAAATGTCCTTGTACGGATCGTTCCACGGCCGCGTAAGCCCACAGGCCGCCCATAGTTCGACTACGGCTTCGACATCCCTGTCCTCGATCTCGCGGAACGCCGTCATTCGGGCAGCACCCGGCCGGGATTGAGGATGGTATTGGGATCGAAGAGGCGCTTCAGGCCGCGCATCATCTCGAGTTCCACCGGGCTCTTGATCAGCGGCATGTGGTGCGCCTTGAGCCTCCCCATGCCGTGCTCGGCGCTGATCGAGCCGCCGAAGCGGGTAACGACCTCGAAGACCACGTCGTTCATGGCGTTCCACTGATCCAGGTACTTCTGGGTGTCCATGCCGACGGGCTGCGAGACATTGTAGTGGATGTTGCCGTCGCCGAGATGGCCGAAGGTGACGAGCCGCGCGCCCGGCATGAAGCGCGCGACGGCCGTATCGGCCGCAGCCAGGAAGCGCGGCACCTGCGAGACGGGAACTGCGATGTCGTGCTTGATCGAACCGCCTTCGGGCTTCTGCGAATCCGAGATGGTCTCGCGGATGGTCCAGAAGGCGTCGCGCTGGCGGTCCGACTGGGCAATGGCGGCGTCGGTGACAAGGCCCTTGTCCATGGCCCCTTCCAGAAGCGCCGTGAAGGCACCGGGCAGGGGGTCGGCCAGTTCCGCAAGAACATACCACGGCGAAGCCGACTCGAGCGGCGAGCGGAGGTCCGCATGGCGCTCGGTGAATTGCAGCGCCAGGGACGCGATGAGTTCGAAGGCGACGACGCGGTTGCCGCTTGCCGCGCGCAGCAGCGACAGGAGTTCCACGGCGGCCTGGGGGCCGGGTACGGCGATGAAGGCCGTCTCGTGTCGCTGCGGCCTGGGGAAAAGCTTCAGCACGGCTGCCGTTATGATTCCGAGCGTTCCCTCTGCGCCGATGAAAAGGTCGCGCAGGTCGTAGCCGGTATTGTCCTTGCGCAGACGTTTGAGGCCGTTCCACACGCGGCCATCGGCCAGTACCACCTCGAGGCCGAGGCAGAGGTCGCGGGCATTTCCATAGGCGATCACGTTGAGACCGCCGGCATTGGTCGAAAGATTTCCGCCGATGCGGCAGGAGCCTTCGGACGCGAGGCT
>JBGSNJ010000302.1:0-2185 GCA_041739715.1 Aestuariivirga sp. | reverse complement strand
CGTCTCGCTCACATGGCTGCGCTCGGCGCGCGGTGCTGTCTTCCGGCGCGGCGGGGCTGCCATCATCATCGCCAGCCGCGGGTCCTCATAGACGATGGGCCCGGCGCCCTCCGGCACGGTGACATAATAGGTTCCGCTGATCACCGAATTGGGATGGAGATGCGAGGTGTGCGAACCGCCCTCGGGCATCACATTCACCCACAGCGAGTCGCAGACCGGGCGCATGCCGCGCAGGTCCCAGTGCAGGGCCCTGGCGAAGGCCAGCGCATGACGGTCGATCACCTTGGTGAGGCGCGCGAATTCCGGGAAGCGCCAGGGCAGGTCGTTCAGCGACGAATAGGATGTATAGCCCGGATAGCCATGCGCCTCGCACCAGCGCTGGCCGGCGCGGTCGTCGTGCGCCAGCGACAGCGCCGCCAACTCGAGATCGCCGTTCAGCCTTGCAGTGCCGGCCTTGTCGGCGCGGTAGATGCGGGTCGGAAACAGGTCCTGGATCTTCGCCATGCGCGGCGCATAGCCGAGGCGTCAGGCGGCTTCAAGCGCCTTCAGCACATGCTTGGCGATGTCGGCCGTCGCATGCCGGGTCAGGTCCTTGTCGATCTCAAGCAGCGTTGCCCTGGCCACGCCCGGCGTCACCGCCTTGCGGTATTCGCCCAGCGCCACCGGCGGCGCGGCCACGATCAGCACCTCGAAGTCACCGGCGCGGAAGTCGCGGTCCATCTCGGCAGCGATGCCGGCGACGAAACGGTCCTCCGCCTGGCGATGCGGGTCGGTGATCTCCATGGCCGAGATCTGGCCGGTGGAGGAATTGGTGCGGCCCGGCCTGTCGGCGCCCAGATCATGGGCCGCCGGCACTTTGGCCTGCAGGCTTCGGACCGTCTTGAGTTCGGGCGCAAGGGCATCGCCTTCGTTGCGCAGGATAATGGCCTTGGCACCATCGGTGACGAGAACGCGGGCGTGGCGAACGAGCCGTTTCATGGGAACCTCCTCAGTTATCCATTCAAAAACCATCTTGTGGTCAATAGTGCCATGAGCGAGATCAATTTCTGTCTGCCAACTCCGGTCCACAGTCATGAGACGACTTTTCCGCTACGAAACCTGCACTGAGCCGCTCGCCTCGCGCAGCCGCTTCACCCGGAGGTTGCTGAACAATGGCCTCTGGGCCTTTGCCATCGTTGTCGTTGCGCAAGTCATCGGCATGGCAGGATATCTCCATTTCGAGGGCCTCAACACCATCGATGCCTTCACCAATGCCGCAATGGTGCTGTCGGGCGTGGGGCCTACCTCCGAACTGCAGACCTCTGGCGGCAAGATCTTCGTGAGCCTCTATGCGGTGGCCAGCGGCCTTCTCATCTTCGCCGTGGCCGGGCTCATGCTGGCCCCGGTCTATCACCGCATCCTGCATCGCTTCCACGTGGCCGGCTGAGCCGGTCCCGCTTGCGCTTGCCGCCGCGATTGGCTTTATGTCGGCAGCGCATCGAGGAGACACCATGACCGCTGCCGCCACCACCAGGCTCATCGCCCGCTACTACGCCGCCTTCAACGCCCAGGATGTGGAGGGCATGCTGGCCTGCCTCGGTCCGGGCTTCGTCCATGATGTGAGCCAGGGCAGCCGCCGCAGGGGCAAGAAGCTGTTCGCCGAATTCCTCGCGCACATGAACCGCAGCTACAAGGAAACGCTGTCCAACATCGTCATCATGACGGATCGCACCGGCGCCCATGCCGCGGCCGAGTTCGACCTGAAGGGCAGGTATCTCGTCACCGATCCCGGCCTGCCAAAGGCGCAGGGGCAGACCTACAGGCTCCGCGTCGGTGCCTTCTTCGACGTAAAGGGTGGCAAGATCATGCGGGTCTCCACGCACTACAACATGAACGACTGGAAGCGTCAGGTGCTGGGCAGGTGACGACCGGCGTCGAGACGCTGTCGGGCGATGACCTGGCCCAGGGACTCGATGCCGTGGCGCGCCTGCGCATCGCCGTGTTCCGCAGCTATCCCTATCTCTATGACGGCTCGCTGGACTACGAGCGCAGCTATCTCGAGAAGTTCGCGGCGGCCGAAGGCGCGATCATCGCCGTGGCGCGCGATGGCGATGAGGTCGTCGGCGCTGCCACGGGATGCCCGCTGGCGGCCGAGCATCAGGCCTTCAGTCAACCGCTCAGATCTCTCGGCCATGATGTGAACGAC
>JBGSNJ010000058.1:0-8814 GCA_041739715.1 Aestuariivirga sp. | reverse complement strand
GATGGCGATCGCCATCGACAGCGGCAGCGCCACGATGGCAACCGTCAGGCCCGCGATCATGTCGGCGCGCAGCCCATCCAGCCCGTAGCCCTCGCGCAGCACTGTCACCAGCTTGGGCGTGTAGAGTTCGCGGAACGTCGGTTCGTGATGCAGCCTTTCGGCGGTCATGACCGGTCTCCCGGCGGCAGCAGACGAACCCCGCGCCCTCCGGCCTCGCTGCGCACGCCCTCTCCGATCAGTTCCACCCCGGCGGCGCGCAACGCATCAACCACCCGGTTCAGGCTGTCGATGTTGCCGCGTACGCTGCCATCGCTGGCCTCCATGCGCTGGATCGTGGGGAGCGATATGCCGGAACGCTCGGCGAGTTCTTTCTGGCCGAGGCCCAGCAGGGCGCGCGCGGCGCGCATCTGGCCGGAAGTGATCATGATGCGGTCAACCCATGAATATGATGTATCAAACATCATATTGACCGCAGATTACCTCAGTAATGAGGGAAAATCAATGTGAGAACGACTTCCACTTGATCGAGCAGCCGATCGAGACCACCTGCTCAGCCGGTCCACGGCCCGTCTCGGCGATCCGGCGCATGGCCTCGTACAACTCGCGCTTCGCATCCGGTAACGTATCCTTGCGCGAGGCATCGAGCCGGCCCCGGTACTGCAGCTCCAGCTTGCTGTTGAAGCCGAAGAAATCCGGCGTGCAGGCCGCGCCATAGGCGCGGGCCACGTCCTGGGCATCGTCATGCAGGTAGGGAAATCTGAAACCATGCCGCTCGGCAAAGACCTTCATCTCGGAGAAACTGTCTTCCGGATAGGCCGTGGCGTCGTTGGAGGAGATTGCCAGCGTTTCGATGCCATGCGCGCGCAGCTCCGCCGCATCGCGCACCAGCCGCCCGATCACTGCCTTCACGTAGGGACAGTGATTGCAGATGAAGGCGATCAACGTGCCGTTCGGACCGGCGCTGTCGGCCAGCCGATAGCTTTTGCCATCGACGCCCGGGAGCGTGAAGTCGATTGCCTTCCAGCCGAAATCGCAGACAGGTGGGATCGCCGCCATGGGATCGATTCAATTCAATAAGCCATGTCGAAATACTGCTCGGCACTCAACCCGTAGAACTCGACCGCACCAAACCGACCCTGCCCCGCCGGAAAATCGGCATGCGACTGCATGTGCCGCAGGCCGATACGCTTGGCCAGCATCATCGAGGCCTTGTTGCCGCTCATGATCTTGCACCACACGCGGTCGGCCCGCAGGCGCTCGAAGGCGAGGCCCAGCAGCGCCCGGCCGATCTCGGTCCCGAAACCCATACGCCACATGGCAGGATGTACGCCCCAGCCGATTTCCAGAGACTTCGGCCGCTGCAGGATGAGGAAGCCGTCGCCAACTGCTTCGCCGCTGTATTTCTCTTCGGCGGCCAGGTGAAACACGTTGCGCCGCTCGTCGCCCTGGCGCGCCACCGACCGGGTGACGAAAGCGCGCACCTCGGCCTCGCTCGCCAGCCGCATGGCGATGTAGCGCTGATAGGGCTCCTGCATCATGAAGCCGGCAAAGGCCTCGGCATCGCGCGCTTCGATTTCCCGAAGCACCAGTTGCCGGGTTTCCACGGCGGGCAGACTCGCAAGCGTGTTCATAAAGGAATTGTTAACGCAATCCTGCGTCATCTGAAAGAGCTTGCTGCATCTTGTCTGAATCGTGCCGCCTATTGGCGCCACATTCTGCGGTTAACCATCGGGGCGGGACGGCCGGAGGACGACAGAATGACCGCGATGACTCGCCTGGCCTTGACTTGCCTTCTGGTCGCCGCAACCGGCCTTGAGCCCGGCGTCGCCCTCGCCAAGGGCAAGGCCTTCTGCCGCGGATACGCCGAGGAAATCGCCAATGCCCTTGCCGGCCCGCGTGATGGCGGGTCCGGTGCGGAAGCTGATGGCGGAATGGGCCTCGGCTTCACCTCGGATGCCGATGCCGCATCGGACGCGGTCTCTCCGGTCACGCGTGGCGATGCCGGCAGCGACGAATGGCGCCGCACCTATCGCGCGGCCTATTCGGAATGCCGCGCCTCTTGAGCCATCCGTCCTGACTGGGCATAGTTTCCCGGAACTGACCGGGAGACATCATGACAGACCTCATTATCGTCAATGGCGACATCCGCACCATGGATCCACTGCAACCGCGCGTAACGGCGCTCGCAGCACGCGGAAGACGCGTCGTGGCGCTCGGCGACGACGCGGAGATCCGCGCGCTGGCGACGCCGTCGACCCGCGTGATCGATGCGGGTGGGCGGTTGGTGCTGCCGGGCTTTCAGGACACGCACATCCATCTGCAGGAAAGCGGCACCCGCCATGCCTTCGATCTCGATCTGCAGGGCGTGCGCAATCTTGACGAACTGAAGGGCAAACTCGCAGCCTTCGCGGCGAAGCACCCTGACCGCGCCTGGCTCAAGGGGCACGGCTGGTATACGGGCATCTTCAACGACCGTAACCTGACGCGGCAGGTGCTCGACGAGGCTGTTCCGGACCGCCCGCTGTTTCTATCCTCGTCCGACTATCACTCCGCCGTCATCAACACGAGAGCCTGCGAGGCGATCGGGCTCGACGCTGGGGTGCAGGATCCCGAGAACGGTTATTTCTCGCGTGATGCGCTGGGCATACCCACCGGCATGCTCAACGAAGCGGCCATGGAGTTCGCGCGCGAGCGCATGCCGAAGACCACTGATGCCGAGTGGGAAGAAGGCGTGCTCTGGGGCCAGCATCACGCCAACCGGCACGGCTTCACCGGCGTGCTCGATGCCCTGGTAACCGAGCGCCATCTGCGCGTCTACAACGCGCTCGACCGGCGCGGCGAGCTGACGCTCCGCGTGGCTTCGACCGCCCTGGTCGAGCCGTCCGACAGCGTCAAGGGCGCGCTCGACCGTCTGGAGGACTTCCGCCGCAGCTACAAGTCAGAGATGCTCAAGGTGCACTCGGCCAAGTTCTTTCTCGATGGAGTCTTCGAGAACCGCACGGCCGCGATGATCGACGGCTACAAGGACGAGATCGGCGGCAATGCGCCCGTCATGTTCGGCGAGAACCATCTGCGCGAACTCTTCATCGCCATGGATGCGGCGCGTTTCCAGATTCACGTCCATGTCATCGGCGACAAGGCGGCGCGCGCGGCGCTCGACGGCCTCGAGGCCGCCCGCGAGGTCAACGGCGAGTGGCCCAGCCTGCATCAGCTGGCGCATGTGCAGCTGGTCAGGCCCGAGGACATTCCGCGCTTCGGCAAGCTCGGCGTCATGGCCAACATCCAGCCGCTCTGGGCCCGCAATGAACCGTCGGTCACCGACGTCGCCGTGCCGATGGCAGGCAAGGATCTCGCGCGCTGGATGTATCCCTTCCGCTCCATCATCGATGCCGGCGGCAGTTTCGCCATGTCCAGCGACTGGGGCGTTTCCACCCTCGACCCGTTCCAGATCATGCAGACCGCCATCACCCGCCAACCGCCGGAGAAGGGTCGCAATCATCCTGTCTTCCTGCCCGAGGAACGCATGACGCTGGACGAGTGCATCAAAGGCTACACCGTCAACGCAGCCGCCGCCGCTTGGCGCTCGCCCGACACCGGCTCGCTGGAACGCGGCAAGTTCGCGGACGTGATCATCCTCGACCAGAATCTCTTCGAGATCGACGTCTACGACATCCACAAGACCAATGTCATGCTCACGCTGCTCGGCGGCAAGGAAGTCTACCGCCACGACGGATTCTCGGGTTAGGACGCTCGGTCATCCTCCTCCGCGGCACGCGGGGGAGGTGGCGCGAATGCTCCGGAGGGGGTGGCATCGCGCGGCAAGACCCCACCCGCCTCGCCTTCGCTCGGCACCCTCCCCGCTGCGCGGAGAGGGATGAGACGCTCCTATCCCCTGCCCTTGTGTCGGCGCAGGAAGTCGAGGACCGGCGGGGCCACCTGGTCGGCGGCTTCCAGCAGGATGGCGTGGCGCAGCACCGGCAGGATCACCAGCTCGGAATGCGGCAAGGCCTCGGCGATCAGCCTGTTCAGGCGCGGATTGCAGCCGCCGTCGTTCTCGCCGGTGAGCACCTGGCAGGGCTGCGCGATCTCATGCAGCCACGGCGCCATCTCGGTCTCGGCATAGATGTCGAAGACGGAGAGAAAGACATCCGGATCGGTGTCGATCACCTGCTGCATGCGGCGTTCGATCACGTCCGGCCGCCGCGCCGCGAACTCCGGCGTGAACCAGCGGTCCTTCAGCGCCTGCAGCACCTGCGGGATGCCCTTGGCGCGCATTGCCGCCACCACGCCCTTCACCTTGGCGCTGTCGTCTTCGGTGCGGAAGGCCGCGGTGGACCACAGGCCCAGCGTCTTCACGTGCTGCGGATACTTGCGCGCATAGGCGGGGCCGATCATGCCGCCCAGCGAATGGCCGGCGAAATGCGCGCGCTCGATGTGCAGCTCGCGGCGCAGCGCTTCCAGATCCTCGACGAGGTCGTCGAGCGTGTAGGGCGGCTTCGGCACCGGCGAAGCGCCGTGACCGCGCAGATCGTAGCTGATCACGCGGAAGTCGCGCGTCAGATGCGGCACGAGTCCGGCGAAGGAGGCGCGCGAGGCACCGATGCCATGGATCAGGAAAAGAGGCTCGCCCTCCCCTTCGACCGAGAATGCGGAACGGATCGGCGTAGCCATGGCGCTTACTTGTCCGGATATTTCTCGTTCATCATGTCGTAGCCGGTGCCCCAGTCGTGCTTCTCGACGTCGGTGAAGACGACATGGAAAGACTCCGGTTTGCCGCCGCCGGTGCCGCGGATGAAGCCGTCGATGAGTTCGCGGGCAATCTTCTTCTTCTGCTCGGCCGTGCGGCCCTTGAACATCTCGACGCGGATGATCGGCATGGATCGTGTCTCCAGTTCTCAGTGAATGGGTGTGGTCAGGCCGCTTTCCGGGCCGTGCGGAAATGCGGCATCACCTCTTCGGCGAAGCGGCTCATCATGTCGAGGGTGAGCTGCTCGTCCTGCCCGAAGTTGGAGGTCGTCAGGACCTCGTCGATGCCGAGTTCGGCATAGACCGAGAGACGGTCGATCATCTCCTGGCGGCCGCAGAGCAGCAGATTGCCCGTGAGTTCCTCGAGCGTCTGGCTGCGCGGCAGCGCCCGGATGATCCCTTGGTCGACGATGCCGGGCCCGCCGAAAACATTGTCGAAGCTCTTGTAGTATTCGTACGCGCGTTCGGCGATCTTGCGGCGTTCGGCGTCGCTCGATACGAGGAAGACGCCGCGCTGCAGGCTGAGCCGCGTATCGAGCGGCCGTCCGGCCGCCGCCTTGCCGCGATTGAAGGCCGTCACCTGGTCGATGAGCTGCTGGTGGGTTCCGCCCAGCGGCGTAGTCTGCACGTGGTAGCCGGCCCTGGCCGCCGCCTCGATGCCCACGGGGTTCATCACCGCCACCATGAGCGGGATCGGATCTTCGGGACGCGGCATGATGGTGAGCGGCGCGAACTTGTAGCGCGGGCTGTCCCATGACACGTCGGCACGCGTCAGCAGGGTTTCGAGGATCTTCAGGTCTTCCTCGAAACGCGGCTTGGTGTCGCCGAAGGGCACGCCGATCCGTTCGGTCTCGTAGGCGAAGGCGCCCTTGCCCACGCCCAGCATCAGCCGGCCGTCGCACAGCGCCTGGGCCTGCACTACCTCGCCGGCGAAGATCCGCATGTCGCGCAGCGGCAGCTGGCAGACGGATGTCATCAGCAGCAGGTTCTCGGTATGGGCCGCCACCTTCACCGCCATCTGCAGCGGCGACGGGATCAGCAGAATGTTGAGTAGATGGTGTTCGGGGATTCCGACGCCGCGATAGCCAAGCCGCTCGGCATGGACCGCCTGGGCCACCACGCTCTTGTAAAGGCGCTTGCCGCCGATCTGCGGGTCCAGCATGTGGCTGGACAGAAAGTGGATGAAGTCCATGTCCGTTCCCCGTCTGTGTCGCGCGGAAACAGTGCCAGACTCCCAAAAGATTGAAAATCGAAAAATTTTTGGCATTATGTTCGAAATCACCGAACTTAACCCATGAACCTCGAAGAACTCCGCACCTTCCTCGAAGTGGTCGAGACCGGAAGCCTGGTCATGGCCGCGAAGCGTCTGAACGTGACCCCCTCCACCGTCAGCGCCCGCATCAGCGGGCTGGAAGAGGAAATCGGCCAGAAGCTGCTGCACCGGAACAAGTCAGGCGCCGAACTCACCTCGCCGGGTTTCAAGTTCAAGCGATATGCCGAGGTGATGCTGCAGCTCTGGGGCCAGGCGCGCTACGAGGTGTCGTTGCCCAGGGGCTTCGAGGGCGTCTGCAACGTCGGGCTCGACTTCGACCTCTGGCCCGGCGTGGGCCAACGCTTCCTCGAACATCTCCGCAGCCATGCCCCGGGCATCGCCGTGGCCTTGTGGCCCGGCGAGCAGCGCATGATCGACCGCTGGCTGGAGATCGGCCTGGTCGACATCGCCTTCTGCCATGCCCCGCCGGCGGGCGAGCGTTTCACCAGCCGGGTCCTTTTCGATGACGAACTGGTCATGGTCTCGACCCGGAATGCACCGGCGCCGGATCTCTCGGCCGGCTATGTCTATGTCGATCACGGCGACGCCTTCCGCCGCCAGCACGCCGCCGCCTTCCCTGGCGATGTGACATCGGCGCTCACCATCGCATCCTCCGACTGGGCCCTGGGCCACCTCCTGCGCAATGGCGGTTCGGGCTACCTGCCCCGGCGCCACGTCATGGATGCCGTCCGCGATGGCCAACTTCATCTTGTCGAGGGAGCCCCCGTCCTGTCCCGCCGAGTCAATCTCGTGGAGACGGCGCAGACGGTGAAGGCCTGGCCCTGGTACGAGGCCGCCGTTGCAGCCTCCATACCGTGAAACGAAGGCCCGCCCGAAAGTGCCTCGTTTACGAGCCACGCTGTAATCGATATAGAATCGATGAGCGCCGGGAAGGCACAAGGACCCCGGGCCAGGACCGATGATCGATATCGATGACACAATCTTTCGAATCAAGTCCTTCATCAAGGCGCTGGAGGGCGACGAGGGATTCGACGGTCTCGATCAGACCTCCATCGACATTCTGACCCGCATTGGCGGAGCCTATGCCCGGCGCGAAAGCTTGCGCAGCAGCGACCTTGCGGAGAATCCGGATTTCGGCAGCGCTGCCAGCGTCTACCGGAAACTCTCGCAGCTCGCCGCCGACGGCTGGATAACCTCGACGCAGGACCCGGCCGATGCCCGCTCGCGCTTCATCGTGCCGACCAGCCGCACGCTGCATGCCTTCAATCGCATGTCGAACAAGCTGAAGCAGCAACTGTCCGAGGCCAAGGCCTGAGCATCGCTGACTGGTCTGCGCCGCCGTGCCAGGCCCTGCTGTTCCTTCTCGGAGCTTGAGATGACGGCACCGGCCTGACCGGCGAGAACCGTCTACGCGAATCGCTCCGTCAGCAGACCCCAGAAACGCAAAAGTTCGCTGTGACCCGGACTCACAGCGAACCTTTTGCAGTGTCTCACTCCAGAGATGGGAAGAAAGACAGGAGTGTTTGTATCTCATCTTGCGACTTACTTCAAATGCGATACCGTTTTCTGAAATCGATCACGCATTGTTATCTGGTGATAAATCTATGAAATGCTTTTCAAAATTGTGCTTTTTCTAACACATTCCACGACAAACAGCGCGGTTCGCCGCATCTCAAATTGACTCTCACTTTGCGTTCTATCATCTCTTGATTACCTCTCAATTTGATACCTGTCCTGAGCAGGGGGTGGAGGGGCGAACACAGGAGATGAAGAATGAGATCCATCAAGACCGTACTACTCTGCGGCGCCGCGCTCGCCGGCCTGTCGCTGCAGGCACAGGCCGATGATCTGTCGGCGCTGAAGCATGAGATCGAACAGCTGAACAGCCGCCTGGCGCAGCTGGAGGTCGCGCCGGCCCTTCCCGCTGATGCGGCGCTGGTGACCATCTCCAAGGGGGCCGCGCCGGTCGTACCTGGCCTTGCCGAGACCGATCCGGGCTATGGCGATACCGCCACGGTGATCAGCGTGCGTCCCACCGCGGATGCACCCGCGAGCACGACCATCACCTGGTCCGGCTATGCCAAGGCTGGCGTCATCTATGTGGACAACGACGACTCTGACAACGACGTCGACGTGAAGGCCCGCGGCGACCTCAAGATCGTCGGACAAACGGACACGTCGGTGGGCCAGGTCGGCGCTCAGGTGAAGATCCGGGCGGACTTCGACGGCAATGGAACGGTTGATGCCTATGGCAAGGAAGCCTGGGGCTGGTGGGCCATGACGCCGGAACTGACGCTGGGCGGCGGTTACAGCGGTTCGCTCGGCAATGTCGGCTACGGCTATGACGGCGCCTGTAGCTGCTACTACACCGACAACGCCGATGTCGCCATGAACCCCGGCGACACCACCCAGCTCCGGCTGACCTATGCGTCCGGTCCCTTCACCATGGCCGTCGCGCTTGAAGATGCCTCGGAAGACGAAGGCGCCTCCTATCCGAACGAACTGGGAGCGGCCGGCGAGATCAAGTATGCCGGCGACGTCATCGGCGGCGAGATCTCCGGCGTATGGCGCGACGGAGGAGATGCAGACGAGGACCTTTATCAGGTCGGCGGCGGCCTCTCCTTCTCTCTGGCAAGCATGGCCAGCATCAGCGCCGGTGCTGCCTATGGCCAGCAGCATGATGGTGAGAACTACTGGGTCGCTTCGGCGCTGGCCTCTGCAAGTCTCAACGACGCGATCCATGCCGAAGTGGCCTATGGTCATCGCAACTACGAGGACTCCGATGACGTCAACGC
>JBGSNJ010000298.1:0-2915 GCA_041739715.1 Aestuariivirga sp. | reverse complement strand
GGATCGTTCACCCTGTCGAGATGCGGCGTTTGCGCGTCAATCGAGATGAACGGTTCCATGCAATCCTCCCCGTCGAGGAGACTGCGGCCCATTTCGGCGGGCCGCGCCTCGCTTCTGGCAAGGAAATATCCGCGCCACAGGACAATTTGTAAACTGTTTTTTACGCTTGTGTAAAAAACTTTTTACATATGACCGGCGGCGCGGTTGGAGAGGATCACTGGGTGGGCGCTGTGCTGAAGGTCTTAAGGTAGGCGATAACGTCCGCAATGTCCTGCGGTCCCTTGGCGCCCTTGAGACCGGCAAACGCCATCTTGGTGCCCTTCACAACGCCCTTCGGATCGGCGAGGTACTCGGCCAGTGTCGCCTCGTCCCAGACCTTGCCGCTGGCTCCGAACTCGACCATCGCCTTGGAGTATTTGAAATCGGGAAAGGTTCCCGGCACGCGGCCGATGATGCCCGCGAGAATCGGGCCCTGCTTGCCCTTGTTCTTGGCTTCTTCAAGCGCGTGGCACGCAGCGCATTTCTTGAAGACATTTTCGCCCGCTGCAGGATCGCCCTCGGCGAATGCCTGACCCGCGAACAGTGCTGTGGCGGCAGCGAGAACCGCCGCCCCAATGAATTTGCGCATGTTTCAATCCCTCCAGACCGATGGTTCGTTTAATACGGTCCGCGGGTACCTAGATCGTACAAATGGCGGTTCAATGGCAAGTACATTCTTGCCGCATCGCAGTTCGGGGTCATTGCAATCGCCTTGCGTCCGTATCATGATGTTGACAGAGCACTGTCAAATCAAGTTGACATGCAGCATCAGGAGTGGAGGCCGGATGGTTCAGCCTTTCCCTTTCTCGGCCATTGTCGGGCAAGACGAAATGAAGGCGGCGCTGCTGATGGCGGCGGTCGATCCGCGCTTGGGAGGTGTCCTCGTCTTTGGCGACCGGGGAACCGGGAAATCCACCGCGGTACGCGCGCTCGCGGCCCTGCTGCCGAAAATTTCCGTGCGCAAGGGTTGCCGCTTCAACTGTTCGCCCGCAGACACGCATGAGTGCCCCGATTGCGGCACGAAGCCGGGTGCTGCGGTCAAGGTCGCGGCGCCGGTGATCGACCTGCCGCTCGGCGCATCCGAAGACCGGGTGGTCGGCGCCCTCGACCTCGAACGGGCACTGGTCGCGGGGGAAAAGCGGTTCGAACCCGGCCTGCTGGCACGGGCGCATCGCGGCTTTCTCTACATAGACGAAGTCAACCTTCTGGAGGACCATCTGGTCGATCTCCTGCTCGACGTCGCGGCTTCCGGCGTCAATCTGGTGGAGCGCGAGGGGCTGAGCGTTCGCCATCCGGCCCGTTTCGTCCTGATCGGCAGCGGCAACCCGGAAGAAGGCGAATTGCGCCCGCAGCTGCTCGACCGGTTCGGTGTCATGGTCGAGGTATCGTCCCCCTCGACGATTTCCGAGCGGGTGGAGGTGGTGCGCCGCCGCGAAGCCTATGAGCGGGATCCCGAGCTCTTTGTCGAAACACAGGCAAAGACGGAGGCACGGCTGCAAAAGCGCATCGTCAAGGCCCGCTCCATCGTCAATTCGGTGACGGCGTCCGACGCGGTACTGGAATTTTCCGCGATGCTTTGCATGCGCCTCGGCGTCGACGGCCTTCGCGGCGAACTCACGCTGATTCGCGCCGCCAAGGCACGGGCGGCGCTCGAAGGCCGCGACGTCGCCACGAAAGACGATATTGTCGCCGTAGCGCCTATGGCACTGCGTCACCGGTTACGCCGCGATCCGCTGGACGAGGCGGGTTCTGCCGCTCGCGTCGAGCGCGTGCTGATGGATGTGGGCGATGATCCGGTACTCAATTCCTGAGATATCGCCCGCCTGGGCCGACGCTCTGCTCGCCGCAAGGCTGATTGCGCGCTTTGGTCCATTCACAAATGCGGGTCTCGAATCGCCCCTGCTCCAGGGCGTGCACCTGCGCGCAAGGCCCGGACCGGTGCGCGACGCCTGGCTCGCCCAGCTTCAAAGCCTTTTGCCCGAAGTACCGATGGTCCGCTTTTCCGCGGCCATCGACACTGAACGGCTTGCCGGCGGGCTTGACCTTGCAGGCACTCTCGAGGCGGGACGGCCGGTCTTTGAACCCGGCATCCTTTCGCGCGCCGATCGCGGCATCGCCATTCTTTCCATGGCCGAGCGGACAGAGAGCATAGCGGCGGGCCTCATCGGCGAGGCGCTCGACACCGGCCGCTGCGGCGTCTCTTCCAGCCGCTTCCTGCTGATCGCGCTTGACGAAGGCGCGGAGGCTGATGAGGGCCTGTGCCCGCGCCTTGCCGACCGTACCCAATTGCGGATCGACCTTTCGCAGGTGTCGTTCCGGGAAGCGGAAGGCGCGCAACTGGCGCCGGAGATCGAACATATGTCGCCCTCTGCCGCGTCTATTCCGGGTGCGATCCTTTCGGCTTTCGGCGAAGTGTCGCTTGCCGCCGGCCCCTCCTCCATGCGGCTGTTGCTCAGCCTTTGCACCGTTGCACGGGCGGTCGCCGGCCTGGACGGCGCAAGCGAAGTTTCGCCAGACCATGCCGGCACCGCGATCCGCCTCGTGCTAGGCGCGCCGCTGTCCACGCAGGAACCGCCGCAAGAACAGGAAGCGCCGCCGCCCCGCGAGGAAGAAGAGCGCGATCCCGGCAATGAAGAAGTTCCGGAGATCGATCCGTCGCAGGTAACCGACATGCTGGTCGAGGCGGCAAAGGCGATGCTGCCCGACATTGCCGAGTTTTTCCGCCATGACCGCAAGCGCCTCCGCTCGGGCAGCGCGGGCAAGGCCGGACAAAGGATCGACGAGGGATTGCGCGGCAAGGCCATCGGCTTTCGCCAGCGTCCGCCCGCATCCGGCGCTCGGCCCGATATCATTGCCACGCTTCGAACGGCAGCGCC
>JBGSNJ010000278.1:0-23205 GCA_041739715.1 Aestuariivirga sp. | reverse complement strand
TCAGCGTAAACGCAGGAGCTTTCTCAGGTCTGGACATGACCCAGCGCAACCTCATCTTGATCCATCGCGGCCCCGAGTACAGGGCCGACTTCAGTGAGATTGCCCAGAAAGTTGAAGCCCTCGACCCCTCCGTAACCACCTATGTTCTGGATCACAAGACACGAACCCGTCTAACGGACTCCGCGTGGCAACGGCCCACGCTTGTAGTTTCGCTGTTCAGCGAATTCGCCTTGCGGGTCGAGCGCGGGACAATCATGAGAAGTCATGTGATCGACAAGATTGTTCAGGCCGAGACTGCGATCGCAGCAGGACTGCGTGTGCCTGCCGTGCAGCGTTTCCGGTTCGGCATGTGGCTCGACCCGATCATCTTTGGAGACTATGTCGTTCTCAAGCCAGGCGATCCCGCCCTCACGTCCAAGGGCAGCGTTCAACTCTTCCGCCGGCACCGCTTGGCTGCCATGAAGGCGTCCGACTTTCCATCGGATCATCCCATCTTCCGCGACAAGCATGGTTATCTGGTTCAGCGATTCATCGACACCGGGCGTTATCCAACCTACAATCGCGTTCTAACCTTTCTTGGCAAGCCTATTTACATGGCCAACGGTGCACTGACCGAGCCACGGCCGGATCTCAACTCTTCCGATTCCATCCTGGAATCCGCCAGGATCGCCATTCAAAGCGGCGTACCCAAACGGTCATGGGGTGTCGATGACGATGTTGTCGACATAGCTAACAAAGTGGGCGCCGCCTTCCCTGAGGTGCCCTTGCTAGCGATCGACATCATCCGGGAACAGACGAGTGGAAGGCTGTACTTCCTCGAGTGCAATCCTGGCGGCAACACCTGGCACTTCTCTTCCCTGCAAGCCGGAGGCCTCAAGATCCGTATGTTGCTCGGCGAAGCGCACAAGTACGGAAGGAAGAAGGCCCTCGCGCTCGGCCGCCGCCGCATGATCGATCAGACCGGCGCTTTCGACATCGTTGCCCAGGCACTGGTGGAAAGAACGAGGACAAGCGCAACGTGACACTTCCATTGCGATGCAACGTCTCAAGCCGTCGGTCTTTGCCATGAGTCACTGGCAGACCTATCCCTCCCGCATGGCACAGATCGAGCCGCCGCTGCGTCCAGACAATGCTGTGATCGCGGAGGTGAAGCGGCTGGTAGGCGGGCGACAGGGTCCAATTCTGCTGCTCGGCGTGACGCCCGAACTCGCTCATGCGTTCGACATGGTGCAGGCGGTCGACAAGAACCCCGCAATGGTCGGGAGCGTCTGGCCGGGCGACACCCCACTAAAGAAGGCCAGGGTTGGCGACTGGCTCCAGCTTGAACAGCCAGATGGCTCGTTTCCTGCCGTCATTGGCGACGGCAGTCTCAACAATCTCACCTACCCAGATGACATCAACAGGCTGATTGGCATTGTGGTGAGGCTCCTCTCATCTGGCGGGCTCTTCGCATGCCGGCTGTTTGAGCGGCCCACGGTCCCCATCACCACCGATGCCATCCTCGCCGCGCTGCGGTCTCCGGACAAGCTCAACTTTCATGCTCTCAAGTGGATGCTCGCCATGCAGCTCGCCGCAGAGCGGGGCACCAATGTCCCGGTAATGTCCATCCTCCGGCAGTTCGACGATCTCTTCCCGGATCGAGATGCGCTTTCCCGCGAGACGGGTTGGACGCGGGCCGCCATCGACACCATCGATGCTTATCGTGGATCGCCCCTCTCCTACTGCTTTCCCGACCGTACCGAGTTCATCAGCACGCTGCAGGACGGCATAGCGGACGTTGCGTTCCGGGCCTGCGGAAACTATCCCCTGGCATCCTGCTGCCCCATCCTGACATTTCACAAGACTTAGCTGCCGTCACCGAGTTTCCGTTGGCTGATGACGCGTCTTCGCTGCCACGCCTTTCCGACATTTAACCCCTGTCCGCGCGAGACTTTGGTATGCCGCCTGCAGCCCTTGCAGCCTGCCGATGCAGCTGCCGTGGTCAGGGCCGGAAGCACGTTCGGGAGGCGGGTTTCCGGCCCGCTCCGGGTCTATCGGACTGAACTCGCGGCGAGGGTGGGAGTGCGACACTCCTGGCGCGAGCAACAATCCTGGATGACTTGCAGACACCCCACCAAGTGAACCCAAGGCGCAAATGACGTCCTGATCTCGGATCGGCACGCATCCCAACAGCGATCTTTTCCATTTGCCACGAAAGTGAGATACGGCTTACTGTGCTGTATCTTAGCATCTAGTTGAGGAGAGGTTCCAACATGAGCCGCTGTGTTGCTGCAGACTCCCGGTCCTGCACGGTCCGGATCAACGCTCTCAGACAATGGCCGGCGTTCTTCACGCTCCTCGTCGTGCTGGTAACGGTAGCGGGAATGCGCGATGCCCGGGCTCAGGAACAGCAGCCGAACATCCTGGTCATCTGGGGCGACGACATAGGGACAAGCAACATCAGCTTCAACAACAGGGGTCTGATGGGGTACCGGACGCCGAACATCGATCGCATCGCGCAGGAGGGTGTTTCTTTCACCGACTATTATGGTCAGCAATCCTGTACGGCCGGGCGTGCCGCCTTTGTCGGAGGCAACAACCCCTTGCGCACCGGAATGACCAAGGTAGGCGTACCCGGAGCCTCCGAAGGCTGGCAGAAGACCGATGTCACCATGGCAACCGTGCTCAAGGCGCAAGGCTACGTGACCGGCCAGTTCGGCAAGAACCACCAGGGCGACCGCGACGAGCACCTGCCGACCCTGCACGGCTTCGACGAGTTCCTGGGGAATCTCTACCACCTGAACGCCGAGGAGGAACCCGAGAACGAGGACTATCCAACCGATCCCGAGTTTCGCAAGCAATTCGGACCGCGGGGCGTCATCCACTCTTGGGCAAATCCGGACGGGACTCAGAGGATAGAAGATACCGGCCCGCTCACCCGCAAGCGCATGGAAACCATCGACGACGAGACGCTTGCCGCAGCCATGGATTTCATCGCCCAGGCGCACAAGGACGGAAAGCCCTTCTTCGTCTGGTGGAACGGGACGCGTATGCATTTTCGGACGCATGTGCGCGAAGATCGCCGGCAAAAGGGGAACGATGAGTATACCGACGGCATGATCGAGCATGACATGCATGTCGGCCAGTTACTCAAGTTGCTTGATGATCTTGGCATCGCAGACAAGACCATCGTCCAGTACTCGACCGACAATGGTCCGCACTTCAACACCTGGCCCGATGCCGGGAACACGCCATTCCGCAGCGAAAAGAATTCGAACTGGGAAGGCGCCTACCGCGTCCCGGCCTTCATTCGCTGGCCGGGAAAGTTTCCGGCGGGGGTAACCTTGAATGGCATCGTCTCGCATCAGGACTGGTTGCCGACTTTTGCCGCGGCGGCCGGCGCACCCGACATCAAGCAGCAGTTGCTGACCGGCGTTGAGTTGAATGGGCGGCGCTACCGCAATCTCATCGACGGCTTCGACATGCTGGATTACCTTACGGGCAAGGCCGGAGAGAGCCCACGGAAGTGGTTTGTCTATGTAAACGACGATTCCGAGATCGTCGCCGTGCGTTGGGGCGACTGGAAGGTGGTCTACAAGGAGAACCGGGGCGAAGGCTTCGGCGTCTGGCGCGAACCCTTCGTCAATCTGCGGGTTCCACTGGTGTTCAACCTGCGCCGCGACCCCTACGAGCGCGCCCAGCACAATGCCAATATCTATGAGGACTGGGCCCTTGACCGCCCCTTCATCATCTTCGGTGCCACGGCAGTTGCGCAGAAGTTCCTCGCCACGCTCAAGGACTTCCCGCCAAGCCAATCACCGGGTTCGTTCAATCTCGACGCAATCATGCGCCAGATGCAGGAGCGGGCTCGCAGTGAAAACTGAACGGCCTGACACAGGTCGCGTGACCGCGATGAGATGTCGCCGGGAACTTGCCTGATGGCCATTTCGCATGACCACGGCGACGACTTCCAGCTTGGGGAGGGCGGCCGCCTCGGAGTTATCGTGTTAGCCAGCTGGGCCTTGCTGTGTGCGGCTTGGAATCTCTGTGGTGCCATCCAGATTGCCCAGGGCCTGCCACCTCTCGGACCGGGTACATCACTTCTGGCAGCGGCCTTTTCGCTTGCCCTGGCCGCAAGCCTGATCCTCGGGGCCCGGCGTGGAAGCATGCTGGTCCTCGTCCTGGCCTTGCTGAGTGCGGTGCTTGCCGGTCTGACGGTCTGGAACGCCTTCAGCCTCCGGCCGGCGCTCTGGCCATCGGAATTCTGGCGTTTCGTGGCCGTGGCGCTGAATGCCCTGGGGATTGGCGGAGCCATCCTGGTGTTTGCCGATGCTGCCCGCCGCCAATTGGTGGCTCAAGGGCGGCGCTAGCGGCGGCTCCTTCCGATATGTGACGTTTTTGTCAAATTCGGCCCTGCCGCCCTCATCTAGTGTCCGGCCGCATCCGGGAGGGCTACATGCAGCAGACTCTGATCGAATCGCTCAAAACTCAGCGCGAGACATCACTCAAGGCCAGCGCCGGCGGGGCGCCGCTGCGCACGTCAAACCCCTTCTTCGGCGTCGGCCCGATCACCGATGGCGCCCTGGACGAGGCCGACAGCCGGCTCACGCGACTGGCCTTCGAACACTGGCTTGAAGCGAACTACCGCAAGCTCGACGATACCGGCAAGGACATTGGCCCCTTCACGGTAGCCGAGATTGCCCGATCCATGCACCGCGGCTACCCGGCCGACAAGTTCCTGCTCGACATGATGCGGGAGATCCATCGCTACTTCCGTTTCCCGAGATCGAACAAGATGGCCGTAGGCCTGGGGGGCGGACACTCCGGATTCACGGTCTGCGCGCTTCATCTGCTGACCTGCAACGATCCCTCCCAGCACATCTACGTCGATACCCTGGCCCCCGAGAGCGAGGAGGCAAAGGCTTCTGGCTTCTTCCGGCAGTCCTGGGGCGCACAGATCGTGGAAATGCTGTCACACGCCCGGCAGGGCGATCCAGGCCGAGTTCACTTTGCAAAGACGGAAGGAGGCATTCCCAGTTCCGACACGTTGGAACGCCTGGGGATCAAGGTCTTCTTCGGCGTGGGTCATGAGACAACTGGCGCCACCTGCTACACGAAGGGCGAAGTCGCTCAACTGCTCGACTGGATCGATCGCAACCCTGGCGAACATCATGCTGTTCTCGACGCGACCTCGATGCTTGGCGCCATGCCCTGGGGCGAGGACATTGTGAGACAGGTCATGTCGAAGTGCTGCCTCTTCATGCCCTTCCAGAAGGCAATCGGAGGCGTGTCCGGCTACTTCATTGTCTCCTTCACGCCGCAGGCTCTGGCGCTGGTGGAAGAGAACCAGAAAGCCCCTTCCTGGGCTATTCCGCGCCAATTGAAGCTTGCAGCGCCAGCCGATGCCCGCAAGCCGCTTACGGGCACCCGGAGCGTGAAGCTAGGCCCCTTCTACGATCCCGATCAGGACAAGATGCTTGGCGGAGTCATCAACACATTCTCCACCCTCGCCTTCGCCGAAACGACTTTCGGACTTCTGCGGGTGGAAAGGAAGATCGGCGACGTCACGGAGCTCAATCGCCGGTCGGTTGCCAATCGTGCGGCAGTGAACGAGTGGACGTCCAACTCCTCCCTTTTCGAGCTGGGCGTCGAACACCCGGAAGCCCGGGGGGCCGCCGTCACACTTATCAAGGTGAAGGATCCCGACATCGCGGATGCGGCCATTCATTCCCGCATCGTCGCCCGCTCGAAGCAGCTCTTGGCCTATGACGGCATCACCCATCCCAATGGCGAGCACGAGGCGGGACTTGACGTTGCCCGCTACATCAACGCTTTTCCTGGAACGCCGGGCGACTACCGGGCCTGGATCGGCGGCATCCGTCCCCTCGAAGATGTCACCGCCCTGCTCGACAATCTCAAGTATGCCTATCACCGGGCGAAGATCGTGGTGCTGGAGGAAGAGCTTGCCAAACTCGGAGTGACCTTCCCGGCTCCCCCAGAGGTCGGCTCCAGGCAACGCAAGGATGATCCAGACCGCGCCTACAGGGTACTGATATGCGACCTGATCGGCCTGAAGTTCGATGCCAGGGGCCAGCCCGATCCGAGCGCCGTCCAGGCACATATCGAATCTCAAGGTGGCGTATTCCATCTGGGCCCGCCTGGAGATGGGAAGAAGCTTGCCAAGGGCAAGATCCACTTCTTCTATATGCCGCAGCTTTCGACGGCTGCAGAGATTCTGCCGCTCACCGACAAGGGTCAGTTCGATGCGGTCATCGCAGCCGCAACGTTTCTGCCCAAGGACGCGGTCTTTCGGCTAGGCGGCGTCCGCATCGGCGCGGGCACCGGCAACATGGGGTCTGCCTCCTGGGGCGGCGGCAATGGCGAAGGCGGCGTTGCCCCGCTGATGAATACCCCCTCGTTCAACAGCCGCGCCACGGCCCATATGGCGATGAAGGCGTTGCTCAAGGTCATGCCCGACCTGCCAGTCGATGAGCTTCACCGCCGCACCATTGCTGGCCAGTTTGACACGGGCCGGAACCTCAAGGAATTCCCGACCGAGAAGCTGGAAGGCAAGAAGATCGCGATCATCGGATATGGCAACATCGGCCGCGAGGTGGCCAAGCTTGCACAGGCTTTCGGCATGCGCGTTGCCGTCCATGCCAGGCCGCGCCACAAGGACTGGATCGAATCCGAGGGTTTCGAATTCGCCCCCACGCCGGAAGACGCCGCGCGTGGCGCAGATGTCATCTCCCCCCACACCGGCCTCGGCCCACTCAATGCGGCAACAGGCAAATTCGCGAATGCCAACGTGGTGAACGCGGCGGTCCTGGCGCAACTGAACGACGGCGCCATCGTGATCAACTACGACCGCGGCGAGTGTGTCGACGCCGCCGCACTGGATGTCGCGCTCGCCAGCGGCAAGGTCCGCTATGCGGCCATAGATGCCGATATTTTCGTCGATGCAGAGACAGGCGCGATCACCGGTCCGATGGCGCCTTATCTTGCTGTGGACAAGAAATACCCTGGCAGGCTGGAACTCCTTCCCCATGCAGCAGCCGACACCGAGCATGTCTCCCGCGTTGAGGGCGCAAAGCAGGCCGTGGACCAGATCATCGCCTGCATCCGCTACAAGGAAGTGGTCAACTTGAAAGGCGATCTGCCGGACGGTTATGTGCGCGGAGAGACCCAAACGGTGGGCGGAGTCGGCCGGTGCTCTTCGGCCGAGCTGACACGCGCGCTTGAGAACACTGAAGCGACAGCCGAGGCCCGCAGGACCGCGGAGACCATGGCTGCCATCTGGGGCGCCTTGACGAGTGCCAGCAACGCGATCGCCCGAAACGAACTGATTGAGCGCCACGGCGCGACCCTGGTGCGGAACTTCAATTCCTATGCAACCCTTATGCGGAAGCTGGGACTCGAAGGGCCTTATGACTGAGGCAGAGCCTTGGCTACCAGCCGCGCCCAGAATGCGGGGCCCTTGACCAGAAGCTCGTCATTGAAATTGTAGCTCGAGTCGTGGAGCATCGGGCCGCTGCCATTGCCGATGCCGAAGTAGCACGATGGCACCAGTTCCTGCATGTAGGCAAAGTCTTCCGAGAACATGAAGGGACCGCGCATGTCCACCTTGGCAGGATCCTGTCCCATCTCGAGGGCGACGGCCCGAACCAGGGCGGCCTCGGGGGCGGAATTTGCTCCCGCCGGATAGCTCCAGCTGCCGTCGCCGATCTGGACGTCTGCCTCGCAGCCGAAAGACCGCGCCTGCCCCTTGGCCAGATCCTCGATGCGCTTGAGGATCAATTCGCGCACCTGTCGCGTGCAGGTTCTTACACCGACCAGGAGTTTCGCCTCTCCGGGAATGACGGTCGCCATGGAGCCAGCGTTGAAGGATCCCACCGTGATGACAGCAGGATCCAGGGGATCGATGTTGCGCGATATCACGGACTGGAGAGCGATCACCAGGCTGGACGCGGCAACGATCGGATCGATCGCCTTCTGCGGGACGGCACCGTGGCCACCAAGTCCCCGCACAGTGATGCCCACGATGTCGACGGCGGCCGTGATCGGGCCGGGCCTGACGATGACCTGACCCGGCTCCTCGCCCGGTATGTTGTGAAGCGCAAAGACCGCATCGCAGGGGAATCGCTTGAACAAGCCATCTTCGATCATGCGCAGGGCACCGCCCTCGTCCTCCTCCGATGGCTGGAAGATGAGGTGGACCGTGCCATCGAAGTTGCGGCTTTCAGCGAGGTACCGGGCGAGGCCAAGAAGCATGGTGGTATGCCCGTCATGACCGCAGGCATGCATCTTGCCGGGATACTTCGAGGCATAGGGCAGGTTTGTGGTCTCGTGTATTGGCAACGCGTCCATGTCGGCGCGGATGCCGATGGACCTGCCGCTGCTGCCGTTGCTGAGGGTTCCGACCACGCCGGTCTTGGCAAGTCCTGTCGTAACCTTGAAGCCAAGCCTCGCAAGCTCGCGCGCCACAATGGCGCTTGTCCGCACCTCTTCGAAAAGCATCTCCGGGTGCATGTGAAGGTCGTGCCGGATCGC
This sequence comes from Aestuariivirga sp., assembly GCA_041739715.1. Lineage (GTDB taxonomy): Bacteria > Pseudomonadota > Alphaproteobacteria > Rhizobiales > Aestuariivirgaceae > Aestuariivirga. The sequence continues at coordinate 14,676 of JBGSNJ010000278.1, read as the reverse complement.
CGTCAGTTCGTTCCGATGCGGGATCAAGAGGTCTTCGATCATCGCTTCTGCGGCACCATGCGTTCAAGAAAGCCAAAGGCCCAGACAATCACAAATGTCAGGCACATGTAAATCACGGCAAGCAGCATCAGAGGCTCGAAGATGCGGAAGGTGTCCTGACGGATCTTCGTGGTGACGCCCATCAGGTCCATGACCGCGACAGTAAAGGCGACGGGTGTCGACTTCAGTTGCAGCACCAGTTCGCCGGCAAGAGTGGGAAGCACGAGGCGCACGGCGCGCGGGAACCACACGCGTGTCAGTACCTTCCAGGGCGACATGCCATATGCGCGTGCGGCCTCCAGCTCGCCACGTGGAACGCCCAGGAAGGCGCCGCGCATGATCTCGCCCTCATAACCCGCGAAACTGATGGTGAAAGCAAACAGTGCATAGTAGAAGGAATCGAGGCGTATCAGCCACATGAAATTCTCGCGGAAGCCCGGGTATGCCGCGCCGATCTGCGGGAAAAGCGAGCCAAGTCCATAGTAGATGAGCCAGAGCTGAATCAGCAGGGGCGTTCCGCGGATGATGGTGCAGAACCAACGGGCGATAAAGGCGAGCCACGACGGTCCAGTCACCTGCACCAGGCCGATCGGGATGGCGAGCAGCATGCCGAAGAAACTGGACAGGACCAGCAGCTGAATGGTGATCCAAAGTCCCTTCAGAAGCAGCGGCAGGTATTTTGGCAGCCATGACCACTCGGACACGAACAAGAGCCAGTAGATCAACGCGATCGCCAGAATTCCAAGACCTCCGAGAACCACTGACTTCACGATGAGCTTGGCGATGTGAAGGTTCATGCCGGTCCTCAGGAGTGCTTGCGCTGACCGCGCCGCATCCGGCGCTCGATGGCTCCGAAGATCTGCTGCGACACCAGCGTGATGGCCAGATAGATGGCACCGGCCACGAGGAAGAAGGTCAGGTACATTTTGGTATTGCCGGCCGCCTGCCGGGTCGTGAGTGCGAGCTCGGTGTAACCCACGACCGCAATCAGCGCGGTGTCCTTGGTGACGATAAGCCAGAGGTTGGCGAGGCCAGGCAGCGCAAAAGGCAGCATGGCCGGCAGGGTCACCCGGCGAAACTCGAGAAATGACGACATGCCATAGGCCCGGGCGGCCTCAAGCTGGCCAATCGGGATTGCCTCGATGGCACCGCGCAGCACCTCAGTGGAATAAGCGCCCTGCACAAATCCCAGGACGAAGACTGCGGCGACGAATCCATTGATGGCGAGTGCCTCGTAACCCATCGATTCAAGCACGGCGTTAAGAGCAGAACTGCCGGCGTAATAGAGGATCAGGATCAGGACGAGTTCGGGTACCGCTCGCACAATCGTGGTGTAGCCGAACAGAATTCTCTTGGTGAGCGGGCTGCCGTGCAACTTGCACAAGGCTCCGATCGTGCCGATCATGAGGCCGACACTATAGGCCAGGATGGCGATGCTCAATGAAATCATGGCCCCCCAAGCCAGCTCGTCGCCGTAGCCGGTTGGTCCAAAGCTGAGGATTTCTGGGAAGCCGGGTTTTTCCGCCATCAGGGTTCCGGAAACATCGGGGCCCGCAACCTGCGTTGCGGGCCCCGAGGAGCTTTGATTTACTTCGGGACGATGATTTTGCCCTGAAGCTCAGGATACTTCGCCGTGATCTCGTCGAACTTCCCGGCCTTCGCGAGCGCCGCGATGGCGGCGTTGACTTTCTCCCTCAGGGCGGCCTCTTCCTTGCGGATTCCGGCACCAACGCCAGAACCGAGCGTCTCTTCATCGTGCGGTACCTGTCCCTTTAGTTCACAGCAGGCCTTGCCCTGATCGGTCTGCAGGAAGGCGTCCAATGCCGAACCATCGGCCTGAACGTAGTCAAGACGGCCGGCGGCTAGGTCGTTGTTGGCTTCGTCCTGCGTGCTGTAGGTCTTGACCTCGGCACCGGCAGCACCGAAAAACTTCTGGGCATAGCGCTCATGGGTCGTGGACACCTGAACGCCAATCACCTTACCCTTGAGGTGTTCGGGAGTAATGTCGAGATCGCCGGTCTTGGCGCCGATCACAACCGTGGGCGTATTGTAGTACATGTCCGAGAAGTCGATGGTCTTCTTGCGCTCGTCGGTGATGGACATGGACGACCAGATCAAGTCGAACTGCTTGGCCTGCAGAGCGGGAATGATGCCATCCCACGCAACTTCGACCAGTTCGCACTTTTCGTTCATCTGAGCGCAGACCGCATCCATCAGGTCAATCTCCCATCCGACCCACTTGCCGGAAGCATCCTTGGAACTGAAGGGCGGATAGGGTTCGGCAGCGACTCCGAACTTGATGTCGGCCATGGCGGGCGCGCTTGCAGCCATCATGGCCACGGCTGCGGCTGCAAAGAGAACGCGGCGAGTTAGTTTCATGGTCTTCTCCCTGTTGTTGCGGCGGCCCCCTCGGACCCCGCTTTCTGATCAACTAAACATATCCGGATGCGCCCGCCAAGGTCACGAATGAATGGCAGAGACAAACTGACGGCACCTCTCACTGCGCGGTGAGCCGAAGACCTGGGACGGTGGTCCCTGTTCTTCGATAAGTCCCTTGTGCAGGTAAATCACTTCACTCGAGACATCCCTCGCGAACTTCATTTCATGTGTCACGAGGATCATGGTCCGGCCCTCTTCCGCCAGGTCACGGATCACCTTCAGCACTTCGCCGACGAGTTCCGGATCGAGCGCCGAAGTCGGCTCGTCGAAAAGCATGACCTTCGGTTCCATGCAGAGTGCCCGGGCAATGGCAGCGCGCTGCTGCTGTCCACCCGATAGGAAAGCCGGGTACTGGTCGCGCTTGTCATAGAGGCCAACCTTGTGCAGCAACTGGCCGGCGCGTTCGATGGCCTGGGCCTTGGGCACGCCCAGCACATGGACTGGCGCCTCGATGACATTCTGAAGAACCGTCATGTGCTGCCAGAGATTGAAACTCTGAAACACCATACCCAGCCGGGTTCGGATCATTTCCAGCTGCTTGCGATTGGAGGGATGGAGATTTCCATCCTTCTGACGTGCGAGGGTGACCTGTTCACCGGTCACTTCAACGGTGCCTTCGGTCGGCATCTCAAGAAAATTGATGCACCTCAGGAAGGTGCTCTTTCCCGAACCCGAGGCCCCGATCATCGACACAACATCGCCTTCGCGCGCCGTCAGCGAGACACCCTTCAGAACCTCAAGCGTTCCAAATCTCTTGTGAAGATCGTGGACCCGGACAGCGACCGGACGGTCCGCCATCTGTCTTGCGACTGCAACCAAGCGTATCTCCCCGGCTCCGTCCGAGCGGAACCCGATTGTTTTTTCTTACTGTAGCAAGAAATGCGCAGCTTGCAATTCACCACTTCAACAAGTGGTTTCCAGGCTTCCGACATGATGGCGGATTGGTTCCCTCAGCTGGCCTTGGCCTTGGGTTTCTTCTTTCCAGAGCCTCCAGCGCGCTTGGCAGCCGGCTTGTCCTCGGCCTTTGCGGGCGCCTTGCGTGGAAGCGCCTTGCGTTCGGGCGGCTTCGGCAGGGCCTTTTCCTCATTCCGGCCCAGGAAACTGAAGGTCAGGGCATCGTCCTTGAGCAGGATCCGGACCGTCCCGCCCTTGGCCAGCTTGCCGAAAAGCACCTCCTCGGCCAATGGCTTCTTGACATGCTCCTGGATCACGCGGGCTAGGGGGCGCGCGCCCATTTGCGGGTCATAACCCTTGGCCGCCAGCCAATCGGCGGCTTCGGTCGACAGCTCGATGTTGATCTGACGCTCGGACAACTGTGCTTCCAGTTGCATGACGAACTTCTCGACCACCTTGCGTACCACCTCGGGTGGCAGGTGTCCGAAGGGAATGACGGCATCCAGGCGGTTACGGAACTCGGGCGAGAACATCCGGGCGATGGCCTCCTGATCGTCGCCTTCGCGCACGCTCTTGGTGAAACCCATGGCCGCACGGGCCATGTCCTGGGCGCCGGCATTGGTTGTCATGATCAGGATAACATTGCGGAAATCCACCGCTTTTCCGTTGTGGTCGGTCAGCTTGCCGTGGTCCATCACCTGCAGCAGGATGTTGAAAAGGTCGGGGTGGGCCTTCTCGATTTCGTCAAGCAGAAGAACCGTGTAGGGGTGCTGGTCGATGCCGTCGGTGAGGAGGCCGCCCTGGTCGAACCCGACATAGCCCGGTGGCGCGCCGATGAGACGGGAGACCGAATGACGCTCCATGTACTCCGACATGTCGAAGCGCAGCATGTTGATGCCGAGCACTTCGGCAAGTCGCTTGGCCACTTCCGTCTTGCCCACGCCCGTCGGGCCGGAGAAGAGGTAGCAACCCACCGGCTTTTCCGGCTCGCGCAGGCCAGCACGGGCCAGCTTGATCGAAGATGACAGCGCCTCGATGGCCTTGTCCTGGCCGAACACGAGCCGCTTCAACTCATCCTGGAGGTTCTTCAGCACCGTGGCATCGTCCTTCGACACCGTCTTGGCCGGTATGCGGGCCATCGTCGCGATGGTCGCCTCGATCTCCGGCACGCCAATCACCTTGCGGCGCTTGTCCTCGGACACCAGCATCTGCGATGCGCCTGTCTCGTCGATCACGTCGATCGCCTTGTCCGGGAGCTTTCGGTCGGCCATGTAGCGCGAGGAAAGCTGCACCGCACTCTCGATCGCATCATCGGTGAAGCGAACCTTGTGGAATTCCTCGTAGTAGGGTTTCAGCCCCTTCAAAATGGCAATCGTATCGGGGATCGAGGGCTCATTGACGTCGATCTTCTGGAAGCGCCGCACAAGGGCGCGGTCCTTCTCGAAGTGCTGCCGATATTCCTTGTAGGTGGTCGAACCGATACAGCGCAAGGACCCGCCGGCCAGCGCAGGCTTCAGGAGGTTCGAGGCATCCATTGCGCCGCCAGACGTGGCCCCGGCACCGATCACCGTATGGATCTCGTCAATGAACATGATGGCGCCGGGACGGCTCTCGATCTCCTTGACCACGGCTTTGAGCCGCTCCTCGAAATCGCCGCGATACCGCGTACCGGCAAGCAAGGCGCCCATGTCAAGCTGGTACACCGTGCAATCCTTGAGGACTTCCGGCACGTCCCCGTTGATGATCTTCCGCGCGAGGCCTTCCGCGATGGCGGTCTTGCCGACGCCCGGGTCGCCAACGAAGAGCGGGTTGTTCTTCTGCCTGCGGCAAAGGATCTGGATGGTCCGGTTGACTTCCTGTTCGCGGCCGATCAGCGGATCGATCTTGCCTTCCGCTGCCTTCTTGTTGAGATTGACGCAATAGGCCTCAAGCGCGTCGGCTTCGCCCTTCTTCTTGCCGCCGTCGCGGTCCTCGCCATCTCCGCTGCTGTTCTGCTGATCCTGATCGACGCCGCGTACGGGGCGCGCCTCGGACAGTCCCGGCCGCTTGGCGATCCCGTGGGAGATGAAATTCACCGCGTCGTAGCGGGTCATGTCCTGCTCCTGCAGGAAGAAAGCCGCATGACTTTCCCGCTCGGCAAAGATGGCGATCAGTACATTGGCGCCGGTCACCTCCTCGCGTCCCGAGGACTGCACATGAATGACGGCACGCTGGATAACCCGCTGGAATCCAGCGGTCGGCTTGGATTCCTCGCGCTCGGCGGTGATCATGCCCGACAGCTCGGTATCGATATAGGCCACCAGGCTGCGGCGCAGAACATCGAGGTCCACGTTGCAGGCCTTCATCACCGCGGCGGCATCGTTGTCGTCGATGAGGGACAGAAGCAGGTGTTCGAGGGTCGCGTATTCGTGCTGGCGTTCGTTGGCCAGGGCCAAAGCGCGATGGAGGGCCTTTTCAAGGCTGCGGGAGAATGTCGGCATGGTGCGCTATTCCTTTTCCATCGTGCATTGCAGCGGATGCTGGTGGTTGCGGGCGAAATCCATCACCTGCGTGACCTTGGTCTCCGCTACCTCGTAGGTGAATACCCCGCAGACGCCGACGCCCTTCTGGTGGACGTGCAGCATGATGCGCGTGGCTTCCTCGCGGCCCTTGTTGAAGAACCGTTCAAGGACGTGGACGACGAACTCCATTGGCGTGTAGTCGTCGTTGAGAAGCAATACCTTATAGAGCGAAGGCTTCTTGGTCTTCGCTTCAGTCCGGGTGATGACACCCGTCTGATTGTCGTCCTTGTGTGACGGCTTCTTTGCCATGGACTCGTAATATAGTTGCTTCACGCCGAAATGGGAGAGGCATTGTGTTCAAGATTACTACGCTGTGCCACCCGAGGTGGATGAACGCCAGATGAAGGGAAGCTTCAGGCAGGATTGAGGCAACGCAGCGCATTCTGCCAGCTTGCCCAAACCAGTCGAGGAAAGCGGCTCATCACATGAAACCGACAGCGATTGCCAGCCCACCCATGCAGCCGACCCGAAGGGCCGGGCTCCTTTCCCGGTTGCACTACAGGAGCCGCCACCGAAACACGCGGGCCGGGTTGATGGAATTGGACGACCACCTGTTGCGCGATATCGGATTGAGCCGCGAGGCCCTGCTTTACAGCAGGTTCATGGGGACCTTGCCACAGACCTCGCCGGTCAGGACGACTTGGCTTTCCGTGTGCGGCCAATTGCCTTGGCGGTGACGGCCTTTGGCCGGGGCTTGCCCTTGGCCGCTGGGGCGGTGGTGGGATCTGCTTCGACCAGTTCGACAGTCTGAAACCAGTGGGCTTCGGCACGTCCCTCGGGACAGCCCTCCTCCAGCCACAAACGGTATGCCATGGCCTTGATCTGTTCATCGCGGGAACCCGGGACGACGGACTTCACGTCAGACATGCGAGTCATCCTTTGCTTGGACAACACACGTTTTAATGGATTTCATGCTGCAATGCAATAACACTGTCGCAATGCAACAGGTTTGAGGACGTCCTAAAGGCCCGGCAGCGTCCCGCCAAGCGCCACGTAGGCGAGAACAGCAGTGGTCGAAAGCGCCTCGTAGACAAGGTAAAGGCTTCCAATCTTGATGATCCTGCTCTTCACCTGCGCCTCCATGGGACAGTCTCGTGTCGTCCGCACAGTTGTGCAGGAGGCATGCCAACCGTCAGAAGCCTGCAAGCCCAAGGATCTGGCGTATCATGGCACTCTTTGGGTCAGAAAGTGCGTCCGGGACGGTGAAATGGTTCTTGCCAACGACCTCCACGTGCGGGGCATCCAGGCCCAGACCGGTCCAGGCCGCCGAGATCGTTTCTGACTGGCGGATGAACTCCCGGCTCTCGAGTGCCCCGACCCAGCTGTGAAACGGGAGATTCCGCGGCACCGGCCAGCTCAGTGGGCTCGCGGCCAAGGCAGCCGATGCCGTGAGCCTGATGTCGTCATTGAGCGGTGTTGCAAGCAGCGGGCGAAGGTCGAACAGGCCACTGATCGAGAGGCCTGCCTGGATCAGGTCCGGCGGAGCGCCGAGCAATGACCAGTCTGTTGCGGCCATGCAAGCCGCCAAGTGCCCTCCCGCCGAATGACCGCACACGAGCAACCTGCGGCCCGTCAGGCGCCGGGCCTCAAGGCAGAACTGCCGCAGCTCGTCGATGATGTCATGAACCTGTACTTCCGGGCAGAGGCTGTAGCTCGGCACCGCCACCGTGAGGCCATGCGCGGTGGCTCCGGCCGCCATTTGGCTGAAGACCGACTTGTCGAAGGACCGCCAGTAGCCGCCATGGATGAAGACCACCAAAGGACCACCTTTGTCTGCCCTGGGATGAAACAGGTCAAACCGATTGCGCGGACCTGCGCCATAGGACAGGTCGACATCCGCCTTGGCGCGCGCCCGAAAGGCCTGGGCATCGCTGTGCCAGCCCGCAATGATCTGGGGGTGGTCCGGAACCAGCTCCCGGTTGCTGTACTGTGCGGCGAGGGTCATCAATCAACTCCGGAATGGTTAGAGGAACTGTGCCGCTGCGGCACCATGAGAGGCGCGCAGCTCCGCGACATCAAGGCCCAGCGGAACCCCGTCGACCAGACGCCATTCGCCAGCGATCATCACCCGGTCTGCCCTGTGGGCACCGCACAGGACCAGCGCCGCCAGAGGATCGCCCGCACCGGAGAAACGCAATTCATCGAGCGTGTAGAACGCGAGATCGGCCTGACGTCCAACGGCGATCTCGCCAATGTCGGACCGGCCCAGGCAGCGCGCCGAGCCCCTTGTTGCCCAGCGGAGCGCATCCAGGTGGGTCACGGTCGCATCATAAGTCAGCCGATTGATCATGAGCGCGTGGCGGACACCCTCCCTGAGGTTGGAGCTGTCATTGGAGGCTGATCCATCGACGCCCAGTCCAACCGGCGAGCCCGCCGCCTCGAGCTCCCGTGTGCGACATTGCCCGGAAGCCAGCACCATGTTGGAGGTCGGACAGTGGCACACCCCAACCGCGTGCCGGCCCAGCTGGGCGATCTCCGCATCGGAAAAATGGATGCCATGGGCCAGCCAGGTCCGGCCATTGAGCCATCCCACGGAGTCGAGGTAGTCCAGCGGCGACATGCCGAAGCGGGCCTTGCAGAATTCGTCCTCGTCGTGGGTTTCCGCAAGGTGTGTGTGGAGCCGGCAGTCGTGGCGGGCCGCCAGCTCGCCGCAGGCGCACATCAGCGACCGGGTGACCGAGAAGGGCGAACATGGTGCCAGCGCCACCTGGATCATGGCGCCATCGCCGGACTGGTGATACTTGCCGATGACACGCTCGCAATCGGCGAGGATCTCATCCTCGTCCTGCACCACGCTGTCCGGCGGCAGCCCACCGTCCTTCACCGAAAGATTCATCGACCCGCGCGTCACCGTCATGCGCATGCCGAGGCGCCTGGCCTCGTCCACCTGGATATCCATGGCATCGTCGAGACCCTTCGGAAACACATAGTGGTGATCGGACGTGGTCGTCACGCCGGACATCAGCAGTTCCGCCAGCGCCAGCCGCGTGGCCAGCCGCAAGGACTCTGGCGTGAGCCGTGCCCACACCGGATAAAGCGCCTTGAGCCAGTCGAAGAGTTCCTTGTTGATGGCCTTGGGATGGGCCCGGGTCAGGGTCTGATAGAAGTGATGGTGCGTGTTCACCAGCCCCGGTAACACCACATGCCGCGATGCATCGAAGATGGCGTCAACCGCCATGGTTGGGTTCCTGCCTCGCGCCACCAGTTCAATGATCCTGCCCCCCCTTACGACAAGCCCGCCGGACGCCTCCTCGGCCATGCATGCGAGCGGTGATCGGATGAAGAGACTTTCCACGTTGTGCAGCTCCGTGCCGGGACCGGGGGTTGAATTGGTCCCACAAGATGGTTCACAATAGTCGCACGGGTTCAACAAGGTGCCAAGCTGGCATCCCGACAAACGGCCCGCAGGGAGTAAGACAATCATGACATCCATGAAACGCATCATCGTTTCAGCTTTGGCGCTCTGCGCGACCGCCGGCCTGGCCGCGGCACAAGAGATGAAAACCGAGCTGGGCGCCGGCGAAGACCAGGTCGATATCGTCGCCTGGCCGGGCTATATCGAGCGTGGCCAGACCGACAAGAACTTCGACTGGGTCACGGATTTCGAGGCAAAGACCCAGTGCAAGGTCAACATCAAGACGGCCGGCACATCGGACGAAATGGTCGCCCTCATGAACGAAGGCGGTTTCGACCTCGTAACCGCCTCGGGCGACGCCTCGCTCCGCCTCATCTCGGGCAAGCGCGTGCAACCGATCAACACGGCCCTCATCCCGTCTTGGTCGACGGTGGACGAGCGCCTCCAGAACGCCCCTTGGCACACGGTGGGCGGCGTTCACTATGGCGTGCCTTATCAGTGGGGCGCCAACGTGCTGGCCTACAACACCAATGTCTTCAAGGAAGCGCCGACCAGCTGGTCAGTGGTCTTCGAGGAGCAGAACCTTCCGGACGGCAAGTCCAACAAGGGCCGGGTACAGGCCTTCGACGGACCGATCTACATTGCCGATGCAGCGCTCTATCTGATGGCCAAGAAGCCGGAGCTCGGCATCAAGGACCCCTACGAGCTGACGGAGGAGCAGTACAAGGCCGCGCTCGACCTGTTGCGCGCCCAGCGCAATATTGTCGGCCGGTACTGGCATGATGCCTTCATCCAGATCGACGACTTCAAGAACGAAGGCGTTGTGGCCTCCTCGTCCTGGCCCTTCCAGGTGAACCTGCTTCAGGCCGACAAACAGCCGATCGCCTCGACCATTCCGGTCGAAGGTGCGACCGGCTGGGCCGACACGACCATGATGCATGCGGATGCCGCGCATCCCAACTGCGCCTATATGTGGATGGAGCATTCGATCAACCCGAAACTGCAGGGCGATCTTGCGGCCTGGTTCGGCTCGGTGCCCGCCGTCCCCGCAGCCTGCAAGGGCAATGCGCTGCTGACCGACGCGGGTTGCGAGACCAATGGTTTCGGCAATTTCGAGAAGATCCACTTCTGGCGCACCCCGGTGGCCAAGTGCGAGACACAGTCTGCGGGTTGCGTGCCCTACTATCGCTGGGTCACCGACATGATTGCCGTTCTCGGCGGACGCTGATCCTCACACCACTGCGGCCCCTCCTTTCCAGGGAGGGGCCGATCCTTTCGTGCTTGGCCGGAACCCTCCCCTTGCATGGGCGGGACGTCAGAAAAAGTTGCCCGCAGACATGACCACAGCCGTGAGCTTCCAGCACGTGAGCCGCCATTTCGGCAGCGTACGCGCCGTCGATGACGTGTCGCTCGTCATTGCCGAGGGCGAATTCTTTGCCATGCTCGGACCATCCGGCTCGGGAAAGACAACCTGCCTGCGGCTGATCGCAGGCTTCGAGCAGCCAACTTCCGGGCATATCGAAATCTTCGGTGAGACGGCGGAGGGCGTGCCGCCCTATCGGCGGAACGTGAACACCGTGTTTCAGGACTACGCCCTCTTCCCGCACATGACGGTGCTGGAGAACGTCGGCTATGGACTGATGGTCAAGGGGGTGGACAAGGGCACGCGGGACCGCAAGGCCGAAGAAGCCCTCGCTCTCGTAGCCCTTGGGGGTTTCGGCACTCGCAGGCCTTCTCAGCTGTCCGGTGGCCAGCGGCAGCGAGTGGCCCTGGCCCGCGCACTTGTCAACCAGCCCAAGGTCCTGCTGCTCGACGAACCGCTTGGCGCGCTTGATCTCAAACTGCGCGAACAGATGCAGGTGGAACTCAAGACGCTGCAGCGCAATCTCGGAATCACCTTCGTCTTCGTCACCCACGACCAGGGCGAGGCCCTGTCGATGGCCGATCGCGTGGCCATCTTCAACGAGGGCAAGATCGTGCAGGTCGGGACGCCGGAAGACATCTATGAACGTCCGCAAACCCGCTTCGCCGCGGACTTCGTGGGGTCATCGAACGTTCTGTCGCCTGCCTTCAGCAAGGCCGCTGGCGGTCCGGCACACTGGGCCAGCCTGCGGCCGGAGAAAATCGGAGTCCTGCGCGGCCGCGCCAAGTCGCCCGGCAAGGATCACCATGTCGATGTCACAGTGAAGGCCGTGCACTATCAAGGATCCAGCACGCGCCTCAACACCGTCACGCCGGATGGCGAACAGATCAATGTCACAGCACCGTCGACGCTTGGCCGCTTCAGCGAAGGCGAGACGCTGACGCTCCACTGGGCGCCCTCCGTGCTGCATGTGATGGAGAAGGAGGCGTGAGCAGCACTGCCGTGTCATCTGACGGAGGCCTGTTTCGCCAGATCTCGGATGTCCTGTTCCGGCATCCACGCTGGCTGCTCCTCCTTCTGCTCGCGCCGCCGCTGCTCTGGCTCGGCATCGTCTATCTCGGGTCGTTACTGGCCCTGTTGCTGCACAGCTTCTACTCGATCGACGAATTCTCCGGCTTCATCGTCTACGAGTTCACGCTGTCGACCTATGCCGAACTCTTTCGGCTGTCCAACCTCGACGTCATCCTCCGGTCTTTGGTCATGGCCATCGCCGTCACCATCGCCTGCGCCATCATGGCCTTCCCGATCTCCTACTATGCCGCGCGCTATGCCCGCGGGAAGTGGAAGGCCGCCTTTTATCTTCTTGTCATGCTGCCCTTGTGGTCCAGCTACCTGGTCAAGGTCTATGCCTGGAAGCTGATCCTCGCCAAGGAGGGCATCATCAGCTGGCTGGCAGAGCAGACCCATCTCACCTGGCTGCTCGACGGCATCCTGGCGATTCCGGTCATCGGCGGGCCGTCCCTGTCGATCAGCTACCTCGGCACCTTCATCGTCTTCTGCTACGTCTGGCTGCCCTACATGATCCTTCCAACCCAGGCGGCACTCGAACGCGTTCCGGGCAACCTGATCGAGGCGTCCGCCGATCTCGGCGCCGAGCCGCGCCAGACTTTCCGAACGGTGATCTTCCCGCTGGCGCTTCCCGGCATCATCGCCGGCTCGATCTTCACCTTCTCGCTGACGCTCGGCGACTACATCATCCCGCAGATCGTCGGGACTTCCACCTATTTCCTGGGCCAGGCCGTCTACACCCTGCAGGGAACCGCCGGGAACATCCCCCTGGCCGCGGCCTTCACCGTGGTTCCCATCGTCATCATGCTGATCTATCTCGCGATCGCCAAGCGCATGGGGGCCTTCGATGCGCTCTGACGCTTATTCCAGGGCGCCGCGCGCGCTCAGCCTCGCAGCGATCGCAGGACTGCTCTTCCTGCATGTGCCGCTGCTGATCATCTTCCTCTACGCTTTCACGACAGAGGAAAAGAGCTACCAGTTTCCACCGCCGGGCTTCACGCTCAAGTGGTTCTCCGTGGTCTGGGAGCGCCAGGACATTTGGGACGCCATCTGGCTCTCGGTGAAGGTGGCGAGCATCGCCACGGCGATCGCGCTCGTTCTCGGCACCTGTGCCGCAGCCGCCGTCTCACGCTCCCGCTTCTTCGGGCGCGACTATATTTCGCTGCTCTTCATTCTGCCGATTGCCCTGCCCGGCATCATCACCGGCATCTCGCTGCGCTCCGCCTTCAGCATGATGGACATCCCCTTCTCGACCTGGACCATTGTGCTGGGCCATGCCACCTTCTGCATCGTCGTCGTGTACAACAACGCTCTGGCGCGCTTCCGCCGCACCTCCGGCAGCATGATCGAGGCCTCCATGGACCTCGGTGCCGATGGCTTCCAGACGTTCCGCTATGTGGTGTTGCCCCAGATCGGCTCGGCCTTGCTGGCGGGCGGCATGCTGGCCTTTGCGCTCTCCTTCGACGAGGTGATCGTCACCACCTTCACGGCGGGACAGCAGGCGACGCTGCCGATCTGGATGCTGAACGAATTGATCCGCCCGCGTCAGCGGCCGGTCACCAATGTGGTGGCCATCTTCGTAATCGCCGTGACCTTCGTTCCCATTCTCGCCGCGTACTATCTGACGCGCGACGGCGAACACACCGGCGGGGCCGGCAAATAGGCTTCAGCCGTTCTTGGGATCGGACTCGCCAGGCTCCGGCAGATGCATTTCGAGCGGCTGCTCCATTTCCGTGCCGTCGAGAGGGTCTTCCTCGGCGGTGAGTTCGTCGCTGCCGCGCGGGATCGGCATGTCGAAACCCGGCGGCAGATTGGCATCGAGCAGCCCTGCGCCCTTCAGTTCCTGCAGGCCCGGAAGATCGCTCACCTCGTTGAGCCCGAAGTGACTGAGGAAAGCCTCGGTGGTGCCATAGGTTACCGGCCGGCCGGGAGTCTTGCGGCGGCCACGCATCTTCGCCCAGCCGATCTCCAGAAGCATGTCCAGGGTTCCCTTCGAGATCGCGACACCGCGGATATCCTCGATCTCGGCGCGCGTCACCGGCTGGTGATAGGCGATGATCGCCAGGGTCTCCATCGCGGCCTTGGAGAGCTTGCGCTGCTCCACCGACTCCCGCCTCAGCAGGAAACTCAGGTCTTCCGCTGTCCGGAACGACCACTTGCCTGCCACTTCTACGAGATTGACACCGCGATTGGCGTAATTGGCCTTGAGATCGGCAAGCAGCCCGTTGAGGTCGGTGCCTTCGGGCAGGAAGCCCGCCAGCTTCGCCTGGTCCACGGGCTGAGCCGCCGCAAAGAGCAGCGCTTCGATGATGCGCAGATGCTGGTTGCGGTCGGCACGCGGATGAAGTGTCACCACAGCGCCTTCGCCCGCTTCAGCCGTTTCATCCGTCTCGTCCATCTCGGGCTCCTGCGGCGGGAGTTCCCCTAGGCTGGCATTGGTCGTCTGCATACTGATTGCTCCAAGACGGAAAGGTCAAGCCGCCGGCGAATGCCGACGCATGAAGATCGGACGGAAGGGCCCGTCCTGCCGAAGATCGAGAACGCCCTCGCGGGCCAGTTCCAGCGAGGCGGTGAAGCTCGATGCCATCACCGAGCGACGCATGCCTGGATTGGCCAGATAGTCCATCAACCAGCTGTCGAAGGGCGCCCAGTCATCCATGGCGCCAACCAGGCGCTCCAGCGCGCCGCGGGCTTCCTTGATCGACCAGGTCGGCAGCTTTCGAACCGTATAGCTCTGGCGTGTCATCTTCTTCTGCCGGCGTTCGGCATAGGCCTTGAGCAGGTCGATCAGGTTGTCGCTGTACTCGCGCCGGGTCTCGAACACCAGCGGCTCGGGCGCGCCCCGGCCGAAGACATCGCGGCCCAGCAGATTGCGGGCCATGAGCCGGGCGCCGGCATCCCGCATAGCCTGCAGACGCTGCAGCCGGAAGGCCAGCCGCGCGGCCAGATCCTCGGGC
>JBGSNJ010000273.1:0-2815 GCA_041739715.1 Aestuariivirga sp. | reverse complement strand
GATCGCCGGCGTGCTGTCGCCCCGCTTCGGCTTGCTCTTTGCGGAGGGAGAACGCACCGAACGGGATCCGATCATTGCCGGGAGACAGGTGGCATGAGCGGCGATCCCCTGCTCCGCCTGCAGGACATCACGCGCAATTTCGGCGCCATCGAGGCGCTGCGCGGCATCAGCTTCGAGGTGGAGCGCGGCGAGGTGCTGGCACTCCTCGGCGACAACGGCGCCGGCAAGTCGACGCTGGTGAAGATCATCTCGGGCGGGCTGAAGCCCACCTCAGGCTCGCTCTATTTCGATGGACGCGAAAGGAACTTCGCATCTCCGGCCGACGCCAAGGCGGAGGGGATCGAGACGGTCTATCAGGACCTGTCGCTCTGCACGAATGTTGACGTTGTGGCCAACTTCTTCATGGGCCGCGAGGTCGTGAAGCGGTACTTCGGAATACCGGTCCTGCAGGAAGCCGAGATGGAGGCCGCCGTGGCCCGAGCCATGTCCAATGCCGGAACCCGCATCCCGTCCTTGCGTACCAACGTGGAGTATCTGTCCGGCGGACAGCGCCAGGCCATCGAACTCAACCGCTTCGTCCACTGGGGCGGCAAGCTGGTTCTGCTCGACGAACCCTTCGCGGCCCTCGGCGTCGAGCAGACACGGCGCGGCCTCGAGATGATCCGCCGCATCGCGGACCAGGGCATCGGCGTCATCATCATCACTCACATCATGGCCCAGGCCTTCCAGGTGGCGGATCGCATCGTGGTGATCCGCCAAGGGCTGGTAGCGGGCAATGTCGCACGCACGAAGACCAGCCCGGACGAAGTCGTGCGCATGATCACCGGCGAGGCCCAGCTCGGGACCGCCCAAGAAACGAGGCCGAATGGCCCTGCAGCGTAAACAGCAAAGGAGACGTCAATGAATCGCCTACGCAGACTCCTGACCATGACCCTCGCGGCGGCCGCGATCAGTCTCGGCTCGCCCGCCTTCGCCGAATCCAAGGGCACGATCTATTACATGGTGCCCACACTACTGGACGAGTTCCAGACCGAATCGGTCTCGGCCATCGAGAAGTTCCTCAAGGGTGTGGGCTACGATGTCGTCACGCTCAATGCCGACAACAAGACCGATCTGCAGCAGAGCCAGATGAACGACACCATCCTGCTCAAGCCTGCAGCCATCGTTCTTGCGGCGGTGGACTTCAACGCCCTGCAGCCTTCGATCGAGAAGGCCCGCGCCGCCGGCATCCCGGTGATGCAGTTCGACCGCCAGATCAAGGCGACTCCGTCGGACTTCACCTCCGTCGCGGGGACCGTCGAGATCGGCTATGTCGCCGCCGGCGAGATCCAGCGGCTGCTCAAGGAAAAGAATGGCGAGGTGAAGGGCAAGGTCCTCCAGGTTCTGGGCGACCCCGCCGATCCCTATACACTCGACATTCAGGCCGGCTTCGAGGAGAAGATGAAGGAGTTCCCCGGCGTGCAGATCATCTCCCTGCCCGCCATGCAGTGGGAAGCCTCCAACGCAGGAACCATCGTCAGCGACCAGATCGTGGCCAATCCGGACATCGACCTGATCTTCCTCCATGCGGCCCATCTCTCGGTCGCCGCCGTGGCGGCGCTGGAAGCCAAGGGCAAGAAGCCGGGCGACGTGATGATGATCTCGTCGAACGGCGCGCCGGTCGGACTCGACCTGATCCGCAAGGGCTGGCTCAACGTGGAAGTGGAGCAGCCGCTTTACGCACAGGCTGCCGCCATCGCGATGTTTGCCGACAAGGTGGTCAACAAGCAGGAGATCAAGCCCGGCACCTACAACGTGCTGGGACTGGACTCTACGCTCACCATCGAGCCCTGGGGGCCGAACCTGAAAATTCCGGGCGCGGCCATCACCAAGGAAAATGTCGACGAGCCGCGCTTCTGGGGCAACCTGAAGGCGCCGACCGATCCGGTCACGCCGGTTCAATGACCTGACAGACACCGCAGGCCCCGGCGCGAGCCGGGGCCGCACCTTCCCGACATGAGCAGGACATGACCTCACCACGCCAGCGCGCAACGGCCGAATTCGTACTCGACCACCTCGTCTGGTTCATGCTGGCCGCGGTGCTGATCGTGTTTTCCCTCTTCGTCCCGAACTTCTTCCAGATCGGCATCTTCGCCAACATCATCGAACAGTCGACCTTCGTTGGCGTCATGGCTATTGGCCTGGCCATCGTCATAATCGCAGGCCACATGGATCTCTCGGTAGAGTCCACAGCCGCACTTGCCGCCATGCTGACCGGCATCCTGTTCTGCGCGCGCGGCATCGGGCTTGGCATCACCTTCACGCCGGAGTGGCTTGTTCTGCCGATTTCGCTGTTGCTGGCGCTCGCTGTCGGAGGGCTGATCGGGTTCATCAACGGCTTCTTCACCATCAAGCTGAAGATGAATGCCTTCATCGTGACGCTGGCCTCATACATCTGGGTGCGGGGACTCGTCGTTGCGATTTCAGGCGGCCGTTCGGCCCAGGACCTTGCGCCCTCGATCCGGGTCATCGGCATACAGACTTTTCTTCATGTGCCGCTCATCGCCTGGATCGCGATTGCGTGCTTCGCCATCTTCTCCTTCATCATGAGCCGGACGCCCTTCGGCCGCCACATCACGCTGGTGGGCGGCAATCCGGTGGCGGCTTTCCGCGCCGGCATCAAGGTCGACCGGCTGATGTTCATCAGCTTCATTCTGGCTGGCGCCATCGCGGGGCTCGCCGGCTGGCTGCTGGCTATCCGCACCTCGGGTGCAACCGCCAATCTCGGCACCGGCATGCTGTTCAACGCCTTTGCTGCCGTGGTCATCGGCGGCGT
>JBGSNJ010000473.1:0-3701 GCA_041739715.1 Aestuariivirga sp. | reverse complement strand
CGGACGTTGCAGGCAGGCATCGCCCGCAACCTTGCCGCGCCATCGGCCGACGTGAAGATCTACCAAGGCAAGGATGGCGCCGGACGCTTCGTCGGCGACTATTGCAACTGGGACCGCATTCCCGAATACAGGGACTTCATCTTCAACTCGGAGGCCGCCGCCATCGGCAAGTCGCTCATGGGCAGCAACACCGTGCGGCTCTTCCACGAGCATGTGCTGGTGAAGGAACCGGGCGCGGATGTGCCGACACCCTGGCACCAGGATCAGCCCTATTACTGCGTGGACGGGACCGACACCGTCTCGCTGTGGATTCCGCTCGACAGCGTACCGCGCGAAAGGACCCTCGAGTTCGTGGCCGGCTCCCACCGCTGGGGCAGGTATTTCCGCCCCGAGCGCTTCAACAAGCAGCCGCTCAACGAGAATGACGGGCTCGAGCCGGTGCCCGACATCACTGGTAACCGCGACCAGTACCGCATCCTCGGCTGGGCGCTTGAGCCAGGCGACGCGGTCGCCTTCAACTACATGACACTGCACGGCGCGCCCGCCAACACCTCGAAGGTGGACCAGCGCCGCGCCTTCTCGCTCCGTCTCATCGGCGACAATGTGCGCTTCGCACGCCGCGAGGGTGTGGTCACCTCGCCGCCCTTTCGCGGCGTGAGGCTGGCGCATGGCGCCGTAATGGACGCGCCCGAGTTTCCGCTGCTGACGGCCTGAGGAACGAGCGGGCTATTTCACCTGATAGCCGAATTCCTCGGCCTGTTCGGTGATCCATTCCCAGAAGCTTTCCGCAAAGCCGCGGAAGACCGAGAGATCGTAGGCATCTTCGGCCACGCGGGTCAGGTGGACACCCACATGCGCCATCTGGGTCATCGCCGACGTGCCCACTGGAAAGGCATCGGGGTGGAGATCGACCGGAGTCCCCTTGGCAAGAACATTGCGCGCCTTCACGCCCGCCACGCGGATGACCACGCGGCCATGGCTTTGATCCGACACCGATGCGAGGCCGTCGAGCATCGCCTTTGCCTCGCGGTAGAGCGCGCCTTCGCCACGGCCTTCGGCCAGGACGAAATACTGGTCTGGCCCGGCCCATTGCACCGTGGCGCCCTTGAGCGCGGCGAGCGCGTCGGCCACGGCATTGGATTTCCCCTTGCGCGCAATGACCGTGAGAATGCTGAGGGGGTGACAAACGCGGAACTCTACGCCCGGCGCACCGCGGTCGGCGCCGAAGCGCCCCTGCAGCGCCACGTCGGCCAGGGGCGAGACGCGCGGGAAGGCGATCTCCACGGCAGGTTTCACTCTCAAGGGCGTTCTAGGCATGGAGTCGCTTGTTCTCCCTGTCGAAATGCATGGGATCGCAGATCACGCCCAGCGTCGCGGTGCCGCGCAGACCGTCCCAGATGCGCACGATCTCGCCGTGGCGGGCGCGGCCGTTGCTCACCAGCGCCAGCGCAATCCACATGTCGAGCATGGGCGACCAGGCGACCGAAGTGAGATAGCCCTGGTCGTTCGCCATCGAGGGCCGGTCCTCGCGCTTCAGGACATGCGAGCCGGCGCGGATGCGGTCGGCCTTGTCGACCGGCCGGATGCCCACCACGCATTGCCGCGCCGGATCGAGAAGGCCCTCGCGCTGCGCCATCATGCGGCCGATGTAATCCTTCTTGGCCGACATCATCTTGCCGAGGCCGAGGTCGCCGGCCGTCGTGGTGCCGTTGAGCTCGCCGCCCGCCACGTGGCCCTTCTCGACGCGCATGATCGACAGCGCCTCCACGCCGTAAGGCGTGATGCCGAATTCCGCGCCCGCCTGCATCAGGGCGCGGGCAACCATGTTGCCGTAGTCGGCCGGCACCGCCAGCTCATAGGCATGTTCGCCCGAAAACGAGATGCGGAAGAGCCGTGCCGGAACGCCGCCCAGCACGGTGATCTCCTGTGCTGCCATGTAGGGCACGGTCTCGTCGGTCATGTCGAGACCGTCCACGATCTTCTGCAGCGTGGCGCGCGACTTCGGTCCCGCCACCGCCATCTGCGCCCACTGCTCCGTCACCGAGACATAGGTGACGTCGAGCTCGGGCCACAGCGCCTGATGAGCGAATTCCATCTGCGCCATCACCTTCGCGGCATTGGCCGTTGTCGTGGTCATCACGTAATGATCCTCGGCCAGGCGCGAGGTGGTGCCGTCGTCATAGACGATGCCGTCCTCGCGCAGCATGAGCCCGTAGCGCGCCTTGCCCACTGCCAGCGTCGAGAAGGTGTTGCAGTAGAGCTTGTCGAGAAACGCGCCTGCATCCTTGCCCTGCACGTCGATCTTGCCGAGCGTCGAGACATCGCAGAGGCCGACGCCACTGCGGGTCGCCAGGACCTCGCGCGAGGCCGCGGCCAGCCAGTCCTCGCCCTCGCGCGGGAACCACGAGGAACGCATCCACAATCCGGTCTCGACGAAAACGGCGCCCAGTTCGTGGGCCCAGTCGTGCAGCGGCGTCTTGCGCACCGGCTGGAAGTGATGGCCGTGGAACGGGCCTGCCAGCGCGCCGAAGGCAACCGGCGTGTAGTAGGGACGGAAGGTGGTGGTGCTCACCTCGTCCATGCTGCGGCCCGTCGCTTCGGCCAGAATGGCGATGGCATTGATGTTGCCGAGCTTGCCCTGGTCGGTGGCCATGCCGGTGGTGGTGTAGCGCTTGGCCAGCTCGATGTCGCGATAGCCCTCGCGCGCAGCCAGCGGCAGGTCCTTGGCGGTGGCGTCGTTCTGGTAGTCGATGAAGGCCTTGCCCTGCGATTCCTTCACCCACCACAGCGGGGCCGCGGCATAGGCCTCGTCACGGCAATTCGGAACGGCCGGCGCCCTTCCCTTCAGCGTTCCGGCCCTCGCGCCATCGGCGAGGCACTCGGACAGCAGCATGCGGCCCGCGGCCGAGCCCGCGACGATGAAAGCAGGCCCCACGTCGGGCGGCACGAAGCCGAGGAGGGACTCATCCCACCGCGGCCTCGCACCGCGATGGCAGGCGAGATTGACGATGGGCGACCAGCCACCCGACATGGCGACGGCGTCACAGGCGATCTGCGTATGATCGGTGAGCTCGACGCCGGTGACGCCCTTGCGGCCCTTCACATCGGCGATGAGTCGACCACGCAGCACTGGCACGCCCGCGGCCTCCGCCTTGGACTCGGGCCGCGCATCAACGATCACCTCCACATGCACGCCATGCGCCTTGAGGTCGCGCGCCGTGCGGTAGCCGGAATCATTGGCGGTAAAGACCACAATCGATTTTCCGGCAGCGGCCGCGTAGCGGTTGGCGTAGTGGCGCGTGGCCGAGGCCAGCATGACGCCCGGAATGTCGTTACCGCCCATTGCGACGGGACGCTCCTCGGCACCCGCCGCGAGCACTGCCTTCTTCGCGATGATGCGCCAGTAGCGCTGGCGCGGCTCGTAGGGCGAAGGCGCCGTCACGTGATCGTTCACGCGCTCCACCGCGCCGAAGATGTTGTCGTCGTACCAGCCGAAGACGGTGGTGCGCGGCGTCAGCGTCACATTGGACAAAGATGCAAGTTCGGCGATCGCACCCTGGGCCCAGTCGAGGCCCGAGACGCCGCCGATCTCTTCACGTTCATAGAGGAGCGAGCCGCCCAGCGCCGCGCCCTCGTCGGCGAGGATCACGCGGGCGCCCGCACGCGCCGCCGTCAGCGCCGCCATCAGCCCCGCGGGACCG
>JBGSNJ010000453.1:0-1799 GCA_041739715.1 Aestuariivirga sp. | reverse complement strand
CGCCTCGTGCGGCAAGCAGCCGCGGCCGTGATGCTGGCGCTGGTCACCACGGCCATCGCGGGAACCATGTCCTCCATTCCGGCTAGCTATCACTTCGGCCGGCTGGCCCCCTACAGCCTGGTGGCCAATGGTCTGGCCTTTCCGGTGATCGGTCTTGTGGTGATGCCCATGGCATTGGTGGCGACGCTGCTGATGCCGCTCGGTCTTGAGGCGCTGCCGCTGCTGGCCATGGGGCAGGGACTCCAACTTGTGCTGGCCATCTCCGATCTGGTCGCCGACTTGCCGCACGCCCAGATGACGGTGCCACAGAGCCCGGCGGTCGCTGCGATCGTCCTGGCGCTGGGCTGCGCCACTTTCTGCCTGCTGGCAGGGCCGGTCCGCATGGTAGGCCTTGGAATGGCAGGTCTGGGGCTGCTGCTGGCGCTGGCGAGCCGGCCGCTTCCGGATCTGCTGGTGGATGGTACGGCAGGGAATGCCGCCCTGCGCAACGTCGAAGGCCTGCTGGTGCCGGCCGCGACGCGAAAGAGCCGTTTCAGCGTGGAAAGGTGGCTGCAGTCCGACGGCGACAATGCCAGTCCCGGAGAGGCTGTGAAGCGGATTGGCTGGACCTGCCTGGCTGCTCGCTGCGAAGCCATCGTAAAGGGCAGGCGCATTGCCTATGTGACCGGCGACGGCACAGCGCCGATTGCCTGCGCGGGCTTTGACATCATGATCGCCAGTTTCCCGCTCCGGGGCGCATGCCGGACGGTGCCGATCCGGATCGACCGCTTCAATGTGTGGCGAAGTGGCCCGCATGCGCTGTACATCGATGGCCGTGACGTCCGCATCCTGACCGCCCGCGGCCTGCAGGGGGACAGGCCCTGGCGTATCATTCCGCTGGCCCGTGCCCGGCCGTTCGAGTAGATCGGGGTCGCGGCGCTTGGACACATTCCCCGCGCGGTCGAGCCGAGGCAAGAGGCGGTCATGACGAACACGACACACCTGACCATGAGCGATATCCGCAAGGAGATCGATCGGATCGACGAAAGCCTCCTGAAACTCATGGCGGAGCGCCAGCGTTGGGTCGAGAAGGCTATCGTCGTCAAACGTCGCGACGGTTTGCCCGCCCGCGACCCGCAACGCATCATCCAGGTACTTGACCACATCCGCGTGCTCGCACGCGCCCACAAGGTCGATCCGGCCCTGGTGGAAACCATGTGGACGGAAATGATCGAATGGTTCGTGGCATACGAGGAACGCTCGCTCGATTGATCCCGCGGACCATTTGGGTCTAGGCTTCGGGCATCATGCAGTTCCCGCTTCTCTTTTCGCCCTTCACGCTGAAGACCACCGAATTCCGCAATCGCATCTTCTCGACCGGGCATGATACATATCTTCCGGAGGATGGGCTGCCGTCGGATGCCCTGATCGCCTACCAGCGGGCGCGGGCGCGGGGTGGTGCGGGTCTCATCGTCATCCAGGTGGTGGGCGTGCACGAGACTTCACGCTACACCGAAGCCCTGCTGATGGGTACATCGGACGATTGTATCCCCCACTTCAAGCGACTTGTGGATGCGATCCATGCCGAGGGCACCAAGGTCTTCATCCAGCTCTTTCATCCGGGACGCGAATTGCTCGGACGGCCGGATGGCGTGATCCAGCCGGCCTTCGCTCCGTCGCATTCGCCCTCGGAGCGCTTTCACGTGATCCCGCGCGAGATGTCGGCCGGGCTGATCGGCGAGATCGTCGACGGATTTGGCCAGGCAGCGCGCCGCATGGCCGTGGCCGGCGCCGACGGGGTGGAGATCGTGGCCAGCCAC
>JBGSNJ010000436.1:0-12550 GCA_041739715.1 Aestuariivirga sp. | reverse complement strand
CGCATTGCGCGGCCTCGACCTTCGCATGGCCGAGCCCGGCCACGTCCACCTCGACGCCGCCATCGGTGGACAGGACCTGCGCGGGCAGGAAGTTCATCACCCCGATGAACTCGGCCACGTCGCGCGTCTTGGGGCGGCGGTAGAGCGTCTCGGGGTCGTCCATCTGGGCGATCTGCCCTTCGAACATGACGGCGATCCGGTCCGACATGACGAGCGCCTCCTCCTGGTCGTGAGTGACGAGGATGAAGGTGATGCCGACCTGCCGCTGGAGCTTGATGAGCTCGACCTGCATGTGTTCGCGCAGCTTCTTGTCGAGCGCGGAGAGCGGCTCGTCGAGCAGGAGCACCTTGGGCTTGAGGATCAGCGCGCGGGCGAGCGCCACGCGCTGCCGCTGCCCGCCCGAAAGCGCCTGGGCCGAGCGGGAGCCGTAGCCCTTGAGCCCGACCATCTCGAGCGCCTCCTCCACGGCCTTCGCCTTCTCGGTCGAGGACATGGGTTCGCGGCGGAGCCCGAAGCCCACGTTCTGCGCCACCGTCAGGTGCGGGAAGATCGCGTAGGACTGGAAGACCATGTTCGTCGGCCGCCGGTTGGCGGGCACGTCGGCCATATCCTTGCCGTCGATCTTCAGCGAGCCCGAGGTCACGTCCTCGAACCCCGCGATCGTGCGCAGGAGCGTCGTCTTCCCGCAGCCCGACGGCCCGAGGAGCGAGAAGAACTCGCCCTGGCGGATGTCGAGGGTGATGCCCCGGAGCGCGTGGTAGTCGCCGTAGTACTTCTGGACGTCTCGGAGCTCGATGAGCGTGCGTCGGTCGTTCGCGGTCACAGGAAGCCTCCGGTGTCCTTTTGTCCGGTCCGCGCGATGCCGCGGCGACGGTAGTATTCGGCGATGGTGAGCAGCACAATCGAGGCGAGCACGAGGATCGTCCCGAGCGCCATCACGATCGGGATCTGCCCCGGGAACCTCAGGAGGCTCCAGATGTAGACCGGAAGCGTGGGCTGCGCGCCCGTCAGGAAGAAGGCGATGATGAACTCGTCGAGCGAGATCGTGAAGGAGATCAGGAGCGAAGAGATGATCCCCGGCATGACGAGCGGCAGGGTGATGAGCCGGAAGGTCGACCACTTCGTCTCGCCAAGGTCGTAGGCCGCCTCCTCGAACGAGGGGTCGAGGTTCGAGAAGGAGGCGTTGAGGATCGCGATGCAGAAGGGCGTGCAGATGAGCGTATGCGCCGCGATCACCGACCAGTGCGCGAGCGGCAGGCCCAGGACCTGCACGATCACCACAAGAAGCGACACCGCCACGATGATCTCGGGCAGCACGAGCGGGAGCATGATGAGCCCCATGATCCCCGCCTTGCCCGGGAACTTGTAGCGCGTCGCGGCACTGGCCGCGAAAAGCCCGAGCGTGGTGGCGAGCACCGCCGAGGTCACGGCGATGAAGAGCGAGTTCCAGAGCGCGTCGTGCAGCGCCGAGACGGTCGTCAGTTCCGAGAACCACTTCGTCGTGAACCCGTCGAGCGGGAAGGCGATGATCGTGGAGTCGTTGAAGGCGAAGAGCGGCAGGAGGAGGATCGGCGCGTAGAGGAAGATCAGGTATCCGATCGCGTAGACCTTGAGCCAGCTGCCTTTCATCGGCCCGCCCCCAGCCAGCGCCGCGTGACGAAGAGGAAGAGGAGCGAGATCGCGCCCACCACCGCCATCGCCACGATCGCGGTCGCGGCTCCGAGAGGCTGGTTGTTCTGGCCAAGGAAGAGCGACTGGATCCAGTTGCCGATCATTCGCCCGCCCGGACCGCCCACGAGTTCGGGGGTCACGTAGTCGCCCACCGTCGGGATGAAGACGATGAGGACCGCCGCCACCACGCCTGGCATGGCGAGCGGCAGAGTCACGCGGAAGAAGGTCATCACCCGGTTCTCGCCCAGGTCCTGCGAGGCTTCGAGGAGCGAGCGGTCGATCTTCTCGAGCGCCACGAAGATCGGCAGGATCGCGAAGGGCGCATAGGCATGGGCCAGCGTGATGACCACCGCGTTGGCATTGTAGAGGATGAAGGTCACGGGCTCCTCGATGATCCCGAGCCCCTGGAGCGAGGTGTTGAACACCCCGTTGAAGCCGAGGATCACCTTCCAGAGGAAGACCCGGATCAGGTAGGAGGTCCAGAACGGGATCGTGATGAGGAAGATCCAGAGCGACTTCTTCTCGGGCGGGACGTAGAAGCTCACGAAATAGGCGATTGGGAAGGCGAGAAGCACCGTCACCAGCGTCACCGTCCCAGCGATCGCCACCGTCCGCGTCAGGAGCACGGCGTAGAGCGGGTCCGACGCGATCGTCCGGTAGTTGTTGAGCGACGGGGTCGTGTCGGCCGGGAAGCCCTGGCCCATGAAGCTGAAGATCACCATGGCCAGGAGCGGCGCGGCCAGCAGGAGCAGCGCATAGAAGAACGGCGGGCTGACCAGAAGCAGGCCCGACCTACTCTCCCTGTCGAGGATGGTTCTGATTTGTCCGCTCCCTGCCACTGCGCGAAGAAAACGCAGATTCGCCGGAAATCACAAGCGCCGCTTTCGCCGGGCTGACCCGTGCCGCGCCCCCGGAACGAAACGGGCCGCCCGAGGGCGGCCCGCCTGTCCGGACTGACTGATCGGTCAGCGCTTGGAGAACTGGAAGCTCCGACGGGCCTTGCGGCGGCCGTACTTCTTGCGTTCCACCACGCGGCTGTCGCGGGTGAGGAAGCCCGCCGCCTTGAGCGGCGCGCGAAGCGTCGGATCGTAGAGCTGGAGCGCCTTCGAGATGCCGTGCTTGACCGCGCCGGCCTGCCCCGAGAGCCCACCGCCCGCGACGGTGGCCATCACGTCGAACTCGTTCTCCACGCCCGCGATCTGGAACGGCTGGCGGAGGATCATCTGGAGCACGGGGCGCGCGAAGTAGGCGGCCATTTCCTTGCCGTTCACGGTGACCTTGCCGGAGCCGCGCTTGATCCACACGCGGGCCACGGCGTCCTTGCGGCGACCGGTAGCATAGGCGCGGCCCTGCTTGTCCAGTTCCTGCTGACGCAGCGGGGCGTTGGAAACAACCGGAGCGGGAGCGGCGGGCGCTTCGCCTTCGGCAGCAGCCGGGGCAGGAGCGGCACCAGCGGCGGTGATGTCCTTCAGGTCGGACAGCGATTGCACGGTATCAGACATCAGGCACCCACCTTGTTCTTGCGATTGAGCGACGCCACATCCATGGCAACCGGCTGTTGGCCGTCATGCGGATGTTCGGTTCCGTTATACAGATGCAGG
Source organism: Aestuariivirga sp. (assembly GCA_041739715.1). Classification (GTDB taxonomy): domain Bacteria; phylum Pseudomonadota; class Alphaproteobacteria; order Rhizobiales; family Aestuariivirgaceae; genus Aestuariivirga. Next base: position 9,278 of record JBGSNJ010000436.1, on the reverse strand, counting down.
GCGCGCATCTGGTTGCGGCCCAGCGGGCCACGCGGGATCATGCGTTCCACAGCCTTTTCCAGAACACGTTCCGGGAAGCGGCCATCCAGCACCTTTTCAGCGGTAACCGCCTTGATGCCGCCGGCATAGCCGGTGTGCTTGTAATAGGTTTTCTGCTTCAGCTTGTTGCCAGTCAGCTTCACCTTGCCAGCGTTGATCACGATCACATGATCGCCGCAATCGACATGGGGGGTGAAGCTCGGCTTATGCTTGCCGCGCAGATGGTTGGCGATGATCACGGCCAGACGGCCAACAACCAGACCATCGGCATCGATGATATGCCATTTCTTTTCCACCTCGGCCGGCTTGACCGAACGGGTGATCTTGGTGAGCGCCTTCATGGGCCTGTAGTCCTTTCAGGTGACATGAACCACGCGGCCCCCAAAGCTGATTGAACAGCCAAGGATGGCGGGCGACTCACATCGGAACGGATGCGAAAATACCGCGTGCAGATGCGGCCAAAGCCGCCAGTCCGCTGCGATCGAGCCGCCCTTTGCGTTCTGGCCTGCCCAAAGTCAAGCAAAACAGGGCTGTTTTAGGCGGGTAAAATAATACCCTTACGCATTTTGCAGCCTATTTGGCGGGCTGTGCCGCATCTTGCCGGGTCAGTGTGAACCGATCCCGGTCGAGTCGCCGGTCTGACTCAGGGCCGCTTTCCAGTGTCAGATCCAGCTGCGTCACGAGGCCGCTTTGCGCGTCAATCCGCGCTGTCGTGATGCGCCTGACATCGGCATCATGCGTATCCAACTGCCAAAGGCCTTCCGCCGATGCCGCCAATTGCGATTGCGGCGCAAACAAGAAATCGGGCCAGCCTGCCACACGATCGGTGTTCATTCTCGCCAGCGCCGCAGGGAATGGATCTTGCTTAAACCGCTGCGCCACTGCCGCCAGATCGCCGCGAAGCCGGCTATCATCGGGATCAGCGGCATTGCCCATGGAAATGATCCGCCCATTAGCATCCAGCAGAAACTGCACCCGCGTGCCCTGTTCGCGCGCTTCCATCCGCTGTGCCATGATCGCCAAACGGCGCGGCGCCTCCACCTTGATGGTCAGCAATTGCGCCAGCCCGGCATGGCCGCTGCCATCACGATTTAGCGTCAGCCGATATTGGCGCCGCACAACCAATTGCGCATCGCCCAAATCGCGAATGGTTACACGCTCCATCAGCCAAGGCCCGATGCCGGGATTGAACGCTGGTATCTGCGGTGATGCAGCATCATGCGGCGACACTTGCGCCGCAAGCGAAGGCGCAATCAACATCAGGGCTAGAGCCCATTTACTGCGCATATTCAGGCCTGTCCGGGGCCTCGACCAACCAATCGGCAAAGGCCTGCGGCACCTGATCGACCGGCCAGCCCAGAATGGCAGGCACATCATAGCTGTGCAGCTCGGCCAGCCGTGCCACAAGGACCGCCAGCCCCACGCCGCTGCATTTGAACAGCACGGCGACTTCCTGTGCCTCGGCCACATCGCCTTGCCAGCGATAGATGGAACGGATCGGCCCCAGGATATTGGCGCAGGCGGCCAGCCCCTCGCCGATGATCTGCCGTGCGATCCGGTCTGCCTCACCTTGATCTGGGAACGGGCAATAGACCAGACCGGCGCGGCTCATCAGCCCAGTGATCCGGTGCGCGACCGGCCCAGCACATGCATGCCCCATATGGTCGACGCCACCACCAAAGCGCCGACCGCCTGATGCAGCACCGCGACCCAAATGTTCATGTCCGTCATCACTGTGGCAATGCCCAGCAGGATCTGTGTGCCAAAGGCAATGTGAATGGCAATCGATGCCTGGCGTATCCCGGCCCGCTTTACCGCGCGCGCCAGCCAGATCAGCATGGCCACCGCCACCCACGCCCACCAGCGATGGAGGAAGTGAATCAGATAAGGATCATGGGTAATGGCAAACCACGCGCCCTGGCCCCAATCAATGCCCTGCGGAACCAGATGATCGTTCATCAACGGCCAGTCCGACGCGATGTAACCAGCATTCAACCCCGCAACCCAAGCCCCCAGCAGCAACTGGATAAACAGCACCAGCATTGTTCCTGCCGCCAGCCCAGTCAGCCGCGCCGGCCGCGCTTCGCTGTGCCGTGCCAATTGCTTGAGGTCTAACGCGGTCCAGATCAGCAGACCCATGATAAACAGCGCATTGAGCAGGTGCGCGGCCAGCCGGAAATGCGACACATCGGTGCGGTCTGCCAGACCTGAGGCAACCATGTACCAGCCCAGCGCGCCCTGCGATCCGCCCAGCACCAATAGCACCAGCATCCGCCCATGAAAGCCCTTGGGAATCGCGCCCTTCACCCAAAACCACAAAAGCGGAAGCGCATAGGCGACGCCCAGCAAGCGGCCGAGCAGGCGGTGAATCCATTCCCAGAAATAGATGAACTTGAAATCCTCCAGCGTCATGCCCGCCGGACCATTGACCTCGATATATTCAGGGATCAGCTTGTATTTCTCAAACGCCACGACCCAATCGGCCTGAGTCAGCGGCGGCAGCACACCGGTGATCAATTGCCATTCGGTGATCGACAGGCCCGATTCGGTTAGCCGGGTAATGCCCCCCACCACCACCATGACGAAAACCATGGCCGCGACGGCAAACAGCCAATGCGCCAGCGCATCGGGCCGGGCACGATCTTGCGATAGGCCGCGCGGCGCGGCCATGTTCGATAGGGAAGCCATGCGCTGCTATCTGTGCCCAATGGCCCCTGTCTGCAAGGGCCAATTCAGCGCGCATCGGCGTTTTGTTGCTTGCGTCATGATACAATATCACGTAACCGCCACAGCCATGCAATTCATGATGCAAAGATTCGGCGACTGGAACCAGGGCGGCCGCATGGACCGCTTGGCCATGCTGCTATCCTTGCTGTGCGCCGTGCATTGCGTGGGCAGCGCCATATTGATCGCCGTTCTGGCGTCGGCTGGTGGCGTGTTGGTGAGCCATGAAGTGCATGAAATCGGGCTGGTGCTGGCCATCATCCTTTCTATCATCGCCATTGGCCAGGGCGCGATGACGCATGGCTATCTGTTGCCGGTGTCTATCGGATCGCTGGGCATTGGCGTGATGGCGGGGGCGCTCAACCTGCCGCACAACACCGAAGCGGGTCTGTTCAGTGGCGAGATTTTCTTTACGCTGGTTGGCGTGTCTATCGTGGCGCTGGCGCACGATTTGAACCACCGGGCAAGCCGGTAAACCCCAATCTTCGACATTCCCGGCATTGCCCCGGCGGCGCATCATCCCTAATTGAGCGGCACACGCCTTTAGTCCGGAGCCTTCATGCCCATGACCGCCAACAGCCTTTCGATCACCCTCAATGGCGACGTGCGCCGTGCATCGGCGGGGCAAAGCATTGCCGATCTGGTCGCCGAAATCGGGCTGGAGGTCAGCAAAGTCGCCGTGGAGCGCAACCGCGAGATCGTGCCGCGCTCAACGCTGGGCGATGTGATGCTCAGCGATGGGGACGAACTGGAAATCGTCCATTTTGTCGGCGGCGGGTCGGCCGCAGCGGCAGACGATAGCTGGACGGTTGCGGGCCGCCGCTTCACTTCGCGCCTGATTGTCGGCACTGGCAAATATAAGGATTTCGCGCAAAATGCGGCAGCGGTGGAGGCATCGGGGGCCGAAATCGTCACTGTCGCAGTGCGCCGCGTCAATGTGTCAGACCCCAAGGCACCGATGCTCACCGATTTCATTGACCCCAAGAAAATCACCTATCTGCCCAATACCGCAGGCTGTTTTACCGCCGATGATGCAATTCGCACGCTGCGACTGGCGCGCGAGGCGGGCGGCTGGGATCTGGTCAAGCTGGAGGTATTGGGTGAAGCACGCACGCTCTATCCCGATATGCGCGAGACGCTGAAGGCCACCGAAATTCTAGCCAAAGAAGGCTTTTTGCCGATGGTCTATTGCGTCGATGATCCCATCGCCGCCAAGCAATTGGAAGAGGCTGGTGCCGTGGCGATCATGCCATTGGGCGCGCCGATTGGGTCTGGCCTTGGCATCCAGAACCGCGTGACCATCCGCCTGATCGTGGAAGGGGCCAGCGTTCCGGTGCTGGTCGATGCCGGTGTTGGCACCGCCAGCGACGCGGCGGTTGCCATGGAGCTGGGCTGTGAAGGCGTGCTGATGAACACCGCGATTGCCGAGGCCAAAGACCCCATCGCCATGGCCCGCGCCATGCGCCTGGCGGTAGAAGGGGGCCGTCTGGCCTATAATGCCGGTCGGATGGGGCGCAGGCTCTATGCCGATCCGTCGAGCCCACTGGCGGGTTTGATTTAAGGTAGGACACTATTTTATGGGTTCGTCATTCCCGCGAAGGCGGGAATGACGAGCAAGGGGGTGGTGCTCAGGCAAAATCCTAACGCTGCCTAACCATCTCTTAACCATATTCTGGTGAGATGATTCCGGCCCCAATCGATGGCGGGGCAGGAGTTTGATCGATGGCGCAATTTCCTTCCAATGCCTCTCCGCAAGATAGCACGGCGTTTTTGACGCTGGCCGAATTGCGCGAATTTGCGAGTTTCGGCGCGGCGGAACAGCGCTATATCCGCCGCTCGCTGGATGTCGGGCTGGGCCGTCAGGATGCGTTTCGCCTATGGGGCCGCAACGAGGTGGAGCTGGCGTCGATCCGTTCGCAATATCTGATCTATCAGGATCTGAAATTCCTGCGCGACAATGTGCCCGAAACCGGCGGATTGGTGCAGGTAGAGGATTTCATGGGACGCCTGGTGCGCATGTCGGCATTCGATCTGGCGCAGGAAAAGCTGCAAAGCTTTTCCGCCTATCGGTTCCTGTATGAACGCCTGCTGGGCGCTGATTGCCGCCCATGGTTGCCCAGCGGTTTCTGCGCTGCCGCCGCACTGCCGCAAATTCGGCCCTGCCGCCGCAAGGGGCTGCTCCAATCAATCAGCGAAGCGGCGGCCACTGCCCCCGGCTGGTCACGCCGCGAACCGGTATTCTTTCCCGAATGGGTGGAAATGGGCGAAAGCGCACACTGAGCCACAGCTCAGCCAGTCACCAATCCGCTAGCCACCGCCAGGCTGAGGAACGCGAAAAAGCCCATCGAATCGGTAATCATCGTCACAAACACCGAACTGGCCACGGCAGGGTCCTGATCCAGCCGTTCCAGCGTTACTGGCACCAGCACCCCGGCCAATCCGGCGACAAAGATGTTGCACAGCATCGCGGCGGCAATCACCGCGCCCAGATGCCAATCGCCGAAAAACAGCGTGACGCCAATCCCGGCAATCACCGCGATGGTCGCGCCATTCAACACCGCAATCTTCATTTCGCGGGTGATCGCGCGCATCGTGTTGCTGCTGGTCAGCTGGTTTGTGGCAATGGCGCGCACAGTGACGGCCAGCGTCTGCGTGCCCGCATTGCCGCCCACCCCGGCGACAATCGGCATCAGCACTGCCAACGCCACCATCTGTTCAATCGCTGCACCGAACAGCGAAATGACGGTAGAGGCCAAAAGCGCGGTAAACAAATTGGCGATCAGCCAGCGCACCCGGCCGCGATAGCTATCTCGCAGCGGCTCGTTGATATCGCCCTCGCCTGCGCCGGACAGGCGCAAAATGTCTTCGCCCGCTTCTTCAGAAATAATGTGGACGATATCATCGACCGTAATCTGGCCGACCAGCCGCCCGCCCGGATCAACCACAGCGGCGGAAATCAGCGCATATTTCTGAAAGCGTTTCGCCACCTCTTCCTGATCCATATCGACCGGAATCAGCGTCTGTTCGTGCTTCATCACATCAGTGAGCGCAATGTGGCGCGGCGTACGCAGCACCCAGCTCAACTGGCAGGTGCCAATCGGGCGGTGCATCGGATCGACCACGAACACTTCCCAGAATTCGGTGGTTAGATCGCCATTTTCGCGCAAATAATCAATCAGATCGCCGACATTCATATGCCCCGGCACCGCGATCAGATCGCGCTGCATCAGGCGCCCTGCGGTTTCCTCAGGATAAGACAGTGCATTTTCGATGGCTGCGCGGTCTTCGGGGTCCATCTCGGCCAAAACCGCCAACTGGTCCTCAGCGTCCAGATCTTCGATGATCGCCACCGCATCATCGGTTTCCAACTGCGCGGCGAAATCGGCGACCTGTTCGGGCGGCAATTCCTCGATAATGTCATCGCGGACATAATCATTCAGCTCGGACAGAACGTCCGCACCCATCAGATCGGAAATCGCCGCAGCAAGCGCCGGACGATCATCGCTGTCGGTCAATTCAAACAGATCAGCAATATCCGCCGGGTGCAGCGGCTCGACCAGATTATAGACGGCCTCAACTTCGCCCGCGTCCAGCGCCTGGCGCACACGGCGGACAAATTCGGCAGTCAAGCGATTGTCTTCGTCCAAGGACTGAATCGCGGCATCGCTGGCGCTCTGTTCGGCGGCCTGCTCTTCGCGCAAGCGGGCGTCAGTATCGGGATCGACCATCCTGCCCTCCTTCGTTCGCGCGGGGTAGTGTGGCTTGTGCCTAGCCGCTCAGCCCGCGATTGCAAGCCCATGAAGAGGCAGATGGATGACAAGCGGCAAAAAGCGCGATAGGGCAGCCGCCGGAACACTATCGGCAACCAAGCCGGAAAGGACGATCATGAGCGACCAGACCCTTACCATCCATCTCGACAGCGGCGACGTTGTCATCCGCCTGCGCCCCGATCTGGCCCCCGGCCATGTCGCACGCATCACCGAACTGGCCAAAGAAGGCTTTTATGACGGCGTGAAATTCCACCGCGTCATTCCCGGCTTCATGGCTCAGGGCGGCTGCCCCAATGGCACCGGCACTGGCGGTTCGAGCAAGCCCGACATCAAGGCCGAGTTCAACGACGAACCGCATGTGCGCGGCACCTGCTCGATGGCCCGCACATCGGCACCGAACAGCGCCAACAGCCAGTTCTTCATCTGCTTTGACGATGCCGGTTTCCTGGATCGCCAGTATACAGTGTGGGGCAATGTTACCTCAGGCATGGAACATATCGACGCGCTGCCCAAGGGCGAGCCGCCGGCAAAACCGGGCGTTATCAAATCGATGACGGTATCCTGATTTCAGATTGTCGATCAGACGGAAAACAGCCCTCGCCATGCAAATGGCGGGGGTTTTTCTTGAACGGCCTCAGACGATCAAATCGCGGCCTTAACCAGCCAATCATGGAACAAGCGCGCAGCCCGTTGCTCCAGCGCGCGCGGGCGACAGACGAACCAATAGCTATAGGGGCTTTCCACCTGCACATCGATTACCCGCGCCAGACGGCTATCGTGCGAGCGCAGCAAATGGTTATCGTGCATGATGGCGATGCCCAGCCCCTGCGCCGCCGCTTCCAGCATGATCGGGCCATTATCGAAATGGTCAATCGCCGCCGGTTGCAGGTCTTGCAGGCCCAGTGCCTCTTTCCAGGCATCAAAGCTTTCGGTCATTTCATTATGGACCAGAAATGTCTGGCTGTTCAGCGCCTCAACCGCCGGTTTGGGGCCAAGCTCGTCTGCCACGCCCTTGGATGCGATGGCATAGACGAAATTATGATCCAGCCGCACCGCGTGCAGCGCCGGATCAACATTGCGCGCCAGAATGATCGCGGCATCCAGCGAATCACCCAAGCGGCTTTCGCCATGCGCCGAGGTGTCGATATCGATGTGCAGCAGCGGATACATGCGCCGCAATTCGGGCAAGCGCGGAAATAATCGCTGCGTTGCAAAGAGCGGCAACGTTCCCAAGCGCAGACGCAAAATGCGGCTGTCATCAATATGCCGCTCAATCAATTCGGCCAGATTGTCCATCGCTGAGGCAACACTGGCATAGAGCGATTCGCCATCTTCGTTGAGGCGCATCAGCTGATTTTGCCTTACAAACAGCTTCTTGCCGACAAACGCCTCTAGCTGAGCGATGCGGCGCGACAAGGCAGAGGGCGACAGCGATAGCTCCTGCGCCGCCGCCTTGGCCGAACCCAGCCGGGCTACGCGGATAAAGGCTTCCAAAGACCGCAGGGGCGGCAGCCGACGCATGACAGGTCTATCCTCTGCTTTGGCGGCCCAATATCTAGCCGCGTGCCATCATGGGAAATCGTGAAAATATTGCAACGCAAAAAAGCAATAGGCCCTGCCAATCGATTCTATTGCGCGAAATGCATCATTTTCATGCCCGAATGTTGCAAAATTTGCAAGTCCAGTTTCTTTCTTCGCACTTGCACAAAAATCGGGTGCGGCGCATTAAGGTCAGGCCTTTCAGGCATCCTCTCCTAAAAACTATTCCGGGCCGCCCCCATACTGGGCGGCCCTTTTTTCTTGCCCAAATGCCGTGTCAGCTCCGCTTTGGTATGGACGCCATTTGCAATATCCCGGTCCAGTTCCTAGCTTTGGTTTAAGATAGCTGCGCGATGCAGCGCAACCCAAGGAGCGGGCCGCACATGGCGGATGATGACAAGAGCCCTGAAAATCAGGACAAGGACACCAAGGCCGGTCGCCGGTTGCAAGTCGCCAATGCCCGCGCCGAAGATTCGGGCGACGGGCTGGCGCGGATTGGCCGCACGGTCATGGGCGAACTGGGCCTGGCCGAGGGCGATGTCGTAGAGATCACCGGCAAGCGCGCCACCGCAGCACGCGCGGTTTTGCCCTATGCCGAAGACGAGGGGCTGGAACTGGTCCGGCTTGATGGGCTCCAGCGTGCCAATGCCGGCGTCGGCTCAGGCGATCATGTGCGCCTGCGCAAGGCCGAATCGCGTCCTGCAACGCGCGTGGTCTTTGCGCCCGCTCAGCAGGGCCTGCGGCTGAACGGCCCGGCTATTGCGCTGAAACGCAATTTCTTCAAACGACCCCTGGTGGCAGGCGATATTGTTGCGACCGCGGGCACCCAGCAAGTCGACCGGTCCGATATGCCGCCGCAATTGCAGCAGATGCTGGCCGTACCTGCCTATGCGATGACTCAGATTCGGCTTCAGGTGGTCGCGACCACGCCCAAGGGCATCGTGCATATCGACGCCGAAACCGAGGTCGAGCTGCGCGCCGAATATGAGGAACCGCGCGATGCCCGCCGCGCGGACGTCACCTATGACGATCTGGGCGGCATGGGCGATACCATCAAGCAATTGCGCGAGATGGTGGAATTGCCTTTGCGCTATCCCGAATTGTTCACGCGTCTGGGCGTCGATCCGCCACGCGGCGTGTTGCTGCATGGCCCGCCAGGAACCGGCAAGACCCGGCTGGCGCGCGCCGTGGCCAATGAAAGCGAGG
>JBGSNJ010000368.1:0-1590 GCA_041739715.1 Aestuariivirga sp. | reverse complement strand
CGGGCGCCCGCACGCGCCGCCGTCAGCGCCGCCATCAGCCCCGCGGGACCGGAACCGATCACCAGGAGGTCGCAGTGCGCGTAGGCCTTCTCGTACTTGTCGGGATCGGGTTCCTTGGACGCGTGGCCCAGTCCTGCCGCGCGGCGGATCAGCGGCTCGTAGATCTTCTCCCAGAAGCGCTTCGGCCACATGAAGGTCTTGTAGTAGAACCCCGCGACGAAGATCGACGAGGCCAGCGAGTTGACAGCGCCCACGTCGAAATTGAGCGAGGGCCAGCGGTTCTGGCTCTTGGCCGTGAGCCCGTCGTAGAGCTCGATCACGGTGGCCCGCGTGTTGGCCTCCTGGCGGCCGCCTTCGCGAAGTTCGACCAGCGCATTGGGTTCGGCCGCTCCCGCCGTCACCGCGCCGCGCGGGCGGTGATACTTGAAGGAGCGGCCCATGAGATGCACGCCATTGGCGATCAGCGCCGAGGCCAGCGTGTCGCCCGCGTGGCCCGTGAAGGGCTTGCCGTCGAAACTGAAGTTCAGCCTGGTGGCGCGGTCGACGAGGCCGCCCTTGTCGAGACGGAAGGAGGTCATGCGCGCCTGCCCTTCCGCTTGCCGGCCCAGTCCCGCGCCGTCACGGCGCCGAAGATCTCATGGGTCTCTGTGTCGCGCGTCACCACCAACCAGGCGCGGCAGCCGCCGGAGTGATGCACATACTCATCGAAGCGGCCCTTCGGGTTGTCGCGCAGATAGACGTAGTCGAACCACTGGTCCATCGTCGCCGGATCGTTCGAGGCCGGGCGCACCGGCCTGGCATCGCCGAGGAAGGTGAATTCCTCGACCGGCCGGATGCCGCAATGGGGACAGGGAATGAGCATGCGCGATGGACCTCAGTGCAGGTTCGGCGTGGCGCCCTGGCCCTTTTCGTCGAGCATGTAACCGCGGCGGAAGCGGTCGAGACGATAGGCGGCGTTGAGCGAATGGGGTTCGTCCCTGGCGATGGTATGGGCAAAGCACCAGCCCGAGGCGGGCGTAGCCTTGAAGCCGCCGTAGCACCAGCCGGCGTTGAGATAGAGACCTTCGATATGGGTCTTGTCGATGATCGGCGAGCCATCCATGGACATGTCCATGATGCCGCCCCAGGAGCGCAGCACGCGTACCCTGGCAAGACTGGGGATCATGGCCACGCCCGCCTCGATCACATGCTCGACCATCGGCAGGTTGCCGCGCCGCGCATAGGAATTGTAGCCGTCGATGTCGCCGCCGAAGACCAGGCCGCCCTTGTCGGATTGCGAGACATAGAAGTGGCCCGCGCCGAAGGTGACGACACCGTCGATATAGGGCTTGAGTCCTTCCGAGACGAAGGCCTGCAGCACATGGCTTTCGATCGGCAGCTTCATGCCGGCCATGGCAGCCACCTCGGAGGAATTGCCGGCGGCGGCAAGGCCCAGCTTATTGCACTTGATGAAGCCGCGGTTGGTCTCGACCCCCACAACCTTGCCCTTCGCGGTGCGGATGCCCGTCACCTCGCAGCGCTGAATGATGTCGACGCCGCGGCTGTCGGCGCCGCGCGCATAGCCCCAGGCCACCGCATCGTGGCGCACCG
>JBGSNJ010000322.1:0-6506 GCA_041739715.1 Aestuariivirga sp. | reverse complement strand
GGCGCTCGACGCCCGCGACCGCGCCCGCTGCGGCCCGGTCTCGCCGCCGGACGGGCTCTATCTGCTTAAGGTTGACTATTGAAATAGTCGGTCAGGATCCGGTGATAGATGGTCTGCGTGGCGCGCAGCTCGTCGATTGCGATACGTTCGTCGGTCTGGTGGATCGTGGCATTGGTCGGGCCGAACTCCAGCACCGGGCAATAGTCCTTGATGAAGCGGGCATCCGAGGTTCCGCCCGAGGTGGACAGCTTCGGCAGAATGCCGGTCTCGGCCTCGACGGCGTCCTGCACCAGTCCCACGAAGGCGCCCGGCTCGGTGATGAAGGCATCCGCCCCTTCATTGCTGCTCACCGACCAGGTGCCGCCCAGTTCCGACCGGACGGCATCGACATGGGCATTCACCCAGTCGCGCAGCGACGGAGGTGCGTGCTCTGTCGAGAAGCGGATGTTGAACTTCGCCACCGCCCTGGACGGAATGACGTTGGTCGCGGCATTGCCGACGTCGAAGCTGGTGACGGCGAGCGTCGAGGGATCGAAATGCGTGTTGCCCTCGTCGAGCTTCGCATGCGAGATGCGGTCGACGAAGCGGGCGAGCTTGGGCACCGGATTGTCGGCCTTGTGCGGATATGCGGAATGGCCCTGGCGTCCCTCGACCACGACGGTGAAGCTCAGCGAGCCGCGCCGGCCGATCTTGATCGTGTCGCCCAGCCTGTCGGCGCAGCTTGGCTCGCCCACCAGGCAGTGATCCGGCACATGGCCGTTGTCGCGCATCCATTGCAGCACCTTGACCGTGCCGTTGATGGCCGGACCTTCCTCCTCGCCGGTGATGAGGAAGGAGATGGAACCCTTGAATCTGCCGGCCGTTCTGACGAAGTCGATGGCTGCGGCCGTGAAGGCGGCGACGGAACCCTTCATGTCCGTGGCGCCGCGCCCGTAGACGAAGCCATCGGCGATGTCGGCGGCAAAGGGCGCATGCGACCAGGCATCCACATGGCCCTCGGGCACCACGTCGGTATGCCCCGCGAAGCACAGATGCGGCGCGCCCGTGCCGAAGCGGGCAAAGAGGTTCTCCACATCCGGCGTGTCCGTGTCCTTGAAGATCAGGCGCTGGCAGACGAAGCCGGCCTGCGACAGGCGATTTTCCAGCAATGTCAGGGCGCCGCCTTCGCTGGGGGTTACGGACCTGCAGCGGATAAGCTCCTGCAGCAGCGGTACGGGGTCGGTCGGGGTGTTCTTCATGACGCCAGCATAGACGGAAACGAAATGCCCGGCCACAAGGGCCGGGCATGTTGACAAAAGAATGACCCTCAGGCGACCGGGTCAGGCCCGTACTGGTTGGGGCCTTCCGTGCCGCGCAGGAAGCCGCACTCGACCAGCCACCAGATGAAACCGATCAGCGGCACGAAGAGGATGAGCGTCCACCATCCGGACTTGCCGCGGTCGTGCCAGCGCTTGGCATAGAGCGCGACGGCCGGATAGATCGAGACCAGCGCGAAGAGCCCGCCGATGATCCCGATCCCCGACTCGACGTCGATGGTGCCGAACAGCATGTCGAGCACGTTGGCGACGAGGCTGACGACCATCAGCACGATGATGCCCATCCACATCTGCTGCCGGCCGATGCGGCCCTCGAAACTGGTGAAAAGATACTTCCAGTCCATAGCAATCCCTCCTGGCGCAAAGCGCGCCCCCCGAAAAGCCCCCGGGCACCAGTATCGGGGATTCGGCGGGCTGCGGGAAGAGGGCTCGTCAGTCGCGAAGGAGCTCGTTGATCGACGTCTTTGAGCGCGTCTTCTCGTCCACCCGCTTGACGATCACGGCACAATAGAGCGATGGCGCGGGCGATCCGTCGGCATAGGGCTTCTGCGGCAGGGAACCGGACACCACCACCGAATAGGGCGGCACCTTGCCCATATGGACCTTGCCGGTCTCGCGTTCGATGATCTTGGTGGACTGGCCGATGAAGACGCCCATGGAAATCACCGAACCTTCGCCGACGACCACGCCTTCGACGACCTCCGAGCGCGCACCGATGAAGCAATTGTCCTCGATGATCGTGGGGCCCGCCTGCATCGGCTCGAGCACGCCGCCAATGCCGACGCCGCCTGAAAGATGCACGTTCTTGCCGATCTGGGCGCAGGAGCCCACCGTCACCCAGGTATCGACCATGGTGCCGGTGTCGACATGGGCGCCGAGATTGACGAAGCTCGGCATGAGGATGGCGCCCGGCGCGATGTAGGCCGACCTGCGCACCACGCAATTCGGTACGGCGCGGAAACCGGCGGCGCGGAACGCCTTCTCGTCCCAGCCATCGAACTTCGACGGAACCTTGTCCCACCAGGAGCTGCCGCCGGGTCCGCCGGAAATCATGGCCATGTCGTTCAGCCGGAAGGACAACAGCACCGCCTTCTTCAACCACTGGTTCACCAACCAGTCGCCATTCACCTTCTCGGCCACCCGCGCCTTGCCGGAATCGAGCAGGTCGAGTGCGGCATTCACGGCCTCGCGCACGGCGCCCTTGGTCTCGAGATTGATCTTGTCGCGGCCCTCCCAGGCCTGCTCGATGGTGGTCTGAAGATCGCTCATGCTCGCTCCTTGCCCTGATCTGCGACGATGGCGCCGAGGAACCCGGCGAGGTCGTCGGTGACGTGATGAATGTGAGTCTGTTCAACACCGCCGCTGGCGGCATTGAGATGTGCGGCGTCGCGGTTCTGGTCGGAGACGACGAGCACCGTGGTCATGCCGAGTTCGTGCGGCGCTTCGAGATTGCGGGCGATGTCCTCGAACATGGCCGAGGTGTCCGGCCGGATGCCGCTCTGCGCGACGAACTTGCGGTAGGGACCCATCTCGGGCTTGGGGATGAAGTCGGAATGCACAATGTCGAAGATACCGCCGAAGTGATGGGTGATGCCGATGCGGGCCAGGACCTTCTCGGCATGGGCCACGGTCCCGTTGGTGAAGATCAGCTTGCGTCCGGGAAGCGCATGGAGGGCGTCGTCCAGGGCCTGGTTGGGCGGCACCGGCGAATGATCGATGTCATGCACATAGTCGAGGAAATCATCCGGAGCGATGCCATGCTCGGTCATCAGGCCGCGCAGGGTGGTGCCGTATTTGTAGAACATCTCCTTCTGGCGCCGCTTGGCTTCAGCTTGGTCGATTCCGAGCAGCCGCGAGACGAAGTCTCCCATCTTCACGTCGATCTGGTCGAAGAGCCGGCAGGACGCCGGGTAGAGCGTGTTGTCTAGATCGAAGACCCAGGTATCGATGTGCGCGAAGCCTCTCATACGCCGGTCCGCGAGATGCGCGTGCCGACGCCATGCGGCGTCAGCAGCTCCAGCAGCACCGAATGCGGCACCCGGCCGTCAAGGATGATGACGCCCTCGACACCGGACTTCACCACCGCGGCGGCGCTTTCCACCTTCGGGATCATGCCGCCGGTGATGGTGCCGTTGGCGATGAGCTCAGGCAGGTCACCGATCTTCAGTTCGCTGATCAACTGCTTGTCCTTGTCGAGCACGCCAGCGACATCGGTCAGCAGCAGCAGCCGCTTGGCCCGCGTGGCGGTGGCGATGGCGCCGGCCGCTGTATCCGCGTTGACGTTGAACGAGTCGCCGTTCCGGCCCACGCCCACCGGCGCGATTACCGGAATGGCATCGCTCTTCATGATGGTCTCGAGGATCTCGGTATTGACCCGCACCGGCTCGCCGACGAAGCCGAAGTCGATCTCCACGGTCTCTCCTGTCGCCGGATCGGTCTTCTTCTTGGTGAGGCGTTCGGCAATCATCAGATTGCCGTCCTTGCCGGATATGCCGACGGCACGGCCGCCTGCCTGCTGGATCGAGGACACGATGGACTTGTTGATCGAACCGGCGAGGACCATTTCGACCACGGCCATGGTCTCGGCATCGGTCACGCGCAGGCCGTCGCGGAACTCGGCCTTTACGTCCAGCTTGTCCAGCATCTTGTTGATCTGCGGACCGCCGCCGTGAACCACGATCGGGTTGAGGCCGCAGACCTTCAGCATCACCATGTCGCGGGCGAACTGCTGGGCCAGCTTGGGATCGATCATGGCGTGGCCGCCGTACTTCACCACGATGATCTTGTCGTCATAGCGTTGCAGGAAGGGCAGGGCTTCCGACAGGATGCGGGCGGTCTCGTTGATCGGAATCTCGGTCATCGTCGGCTGTTCCCCAGGCGCGCGGAAATCGCCTTATAATTGATTGGCAACCGCTGCCAAGGGCCTCAGATGAGGCCCGCGATCTGGGCCCGGAGCGCGTCGATTCCCGTGCCCTTGTCGGCCGAAGTCAGATGGATCAGCGGAAAGGCCGCCGGGCGCTTGGCAATCGCCTTGGCGGTGGCAGCGGCAACCTTCTCCAACTCGGCGGGCTTGATCTTGTCGATCTTGGTCAGGACCAGCTGGTAGGTCACCGCGGATTCGTCCAGGAGCTCGAACATCTCGCGGTCGGCAGCCAGGATGCCATGGCGGGAGTCGATCAGCACAAAGGCACGGGTGAGACCAGGACGGCCCCGCAGGTAACCCTTCAGCACCGACTGCCACTGCTTGACCTCCTGCTTGGAGGCCTTGGCGAAGCCGTAGCCCGGCATGTCGACCAGCACCAGCTGGTCATTCACATTGAAGAAGTTCAGCTCGCGGGTCCGCCCCGGCGTGTTGGAGGCGCGCGCCAGTCCATTGACGCCCGTGAGCGCATTGATCAGCGATGACTTACCGACGTTCGACCGCCCGGCGAAGGCGATCTCGACGCCGCGGACCTCGGGCAATTGTTCCAGCTTGGCCACGCCCAGCACGAATATCGACGGGCCGCCGAAGAGTCGGCGGCCCGCATCGATCTGGTCCTGTGTGAAGTCCGGGGTCAACTGGGCTGCTTCTTCTTGAGGAAGGGCAGGCTCTCGCGGATGTTGCCGAGGATATCCACCTCGGTGCCATGCCGTTTCATGATGTAGGTCTGCTGCAGGATCGACAGCGTGTTGCTCCAGGCCCAGTAGATCACCAGGCCCGCCGGGAAGGTGCCCAGCATGAAGGTGAACAACACCGGCATCCAGTTGAACAGGCTGGCCTGGACCGGATCGGGCGGCGCGGGGTTGAGGCGCATCTGGATCCACATGGTGATGCCCATGATGATCGGCCAGATGCCGATCATCAGCATGGCTGGCGGCGTCCAGGGGATCAGGCCGAAGAGGTTGAACAGGCTGGTCGGATCGGGCGCCGAGAGATCGTGAATCCAGCCGAAGAAGGGCGCATGGCGCAGTTCGATCGAGGTCAGGATCACCTTGTAGAGCGCGAAGAAAATGGGGATCTGGACCAGCACCGGAAGGCAGCCCGACATCGGGTTTACCTTCTCCCGCTTGTAGAGCGCCATCATCTCCTGCTGCTGCTTCATCTTGTCGTCGGGATAGAGTTCCTTCAGCTTCAGCATCTCGGGCTGCAGCTTCTTCATCTTGCTCATCGAGGCATAGGACTTGTTGGCAAGCGGGAAGACCAGCAGCTTCACCAGAACCGTGGCGAGCAGAATGGCGACGCCGAAGTTGCCGACCAGCTTCTGCAGGTAGTCGATGAGATAGAACATCGGCTTGGTCAGGAAGCGGAACCAGCCCCAGTCGATCATCAGGTCGAAGCGGTCGATCTTGTAGCGCTCGCCGATGGTGTTGATGATGCTCACCACCTTGGCCCCGGCATAGAGCTGGTCCTGGTAGGAAGCGCTGGCACCCGGCGCGACCGCCATCGCGTCGCGGGCGACGTAGTTGGTCTGGTAGACATCGCGGCCACCGAGCTTCTCATGCGCATAGGTGGTGGTCACGGCGCGGGTCTGGTCGGGAATGGCGACGGCTGCCCAGTACTTGTCGGTGAAGCCCAGCCAGCCGCCGGTACTGTCGACCCGTACCGGCTCGGTGGTTTCCGATGCATCGCTGTAGTGGACTTCCTGCAGGGCGCCGTCGGCAACGCCGAGCATGCCCTCGAAAAAGACCCAGTAACCGGCAACCACCGGCGTATCCTGGCGGATGACGCGGGCGAAGGGGAAGAGCGAGACCGGCTGTGCGCCGCGGTTTTCGACGCTCTGCGTGACCGAGAAGAGATAGTCGTCGCCGATGCTGATGGTGCGGGTGAAGACCAGGCCTTCGCCATTGTCCCAGGTCAGGACCAGCGGGGTGCTTTCGGTCAGGGTGGCTCCGGGCGGCGCCGTCCAGACCGTCTCGGGCGTCGGCAGCTTGGCGGACACGCCGCTTGCGGGAATGAAGCCCTGCTCGGCGAAGGTGGCGCCCACGGTACCGGCAGGCGACAGCAGCGTGATGGTCGGGCTCTTGGGATCGATGGTCTCGCGATAGCGCAGCAGATGCAGGTCGTCGACCTGCGCGCCCTTGAGGTTGATCGATCCGCTGACGAAGGGGGTGTCGATCTTCACCCGGGGTGACGAGGCGAGTGCCTCGTCACGCGGGACGACACCTGCACCGGCGGTTCCCGGCACCTGGCCGGCCGGCGCGCCGGATGAC